>JAUSGH010000019.1 GCA_030649055.1 bacterium
AATATACGAATGCATGCGAATGATACTAATAGATACGAATGGGAACGGATTAGTATGATTCGTATCATTCGTACAATTAGCATATTGGTATCATAATCTGAATTTATGCCACCTGACGTCTCCCGCATACTCTCCTCGCTCCTCGGTGTTTCCGAAGCAACGATTCGAGCGCTTGACGATGCGATGGTTGAGCGTGGGTTCTCATCGGACGTTCCGGAACGGCTGGTCCTCGAGAACGACGAGCGCGTCCGACGGACGCTCTCTGTGCTTGGGCAAGCCGCATCTTCGGGTGACATTCGCAAGCTCCTCCGTGAGCGTATCAGGGAGGACGAACAGAAGCTCGTCGAGTTCCTAGGTACGCTACCCGGCGCGGACCGGTTCGACCGCGCGGCGACGTTTGCGCGGACCATCGCAGAGGCAGGAACCCCTCGACTCCGCTCGGGGCAGGCGGGGTACTTCTTGAAGCGGGACCGGGCGGTTAAAATCCTTACGGAGCGGCCGCCGCTCGCGCTCCTCAAGCACCTCGGCGAGCCGTCGATCCAGACTGTGCTTGCGAAGTACGATATCACGGAGGTTATGAGTGCCCTCCGGTTTATTGAACCGGTCGAGTGGATGCACGAGACGTTCGATGCCGTCTATCGCGGATTCACTGCAGACGACTTCGAGGAGCGTCCTATCGAGGTGAAGGTCTTGGGTCCCGTGTGGCGGAAGGTCGCCGCGGTGTTCGTCGCGAAGAAACACCACAACGTATCACACCTCAAGGAGTTCGGGGTCATCTTCCTGAACCCCATCAGCGAGGACGTCTCCGGCGCCTTCCTGCGCGACTTCGCCCTCCTGCTCCACTACTTCCACGAAATCGAGTTCTACACGAAGCTCTTCCGTCGCGCGGTACGGCAACCGAATTTCCCCGACCGGCTCACCTCGTTGTTGCGGGGTGATGTGCCGGATAAAAACCACATTGAGGATGGCGAGTGGCTCATTGTCCAGCAGTACCTCGTGAAGGAAAATCCGAATGACCCGCGGCTCATGCTCCCGCGCGTGAACCCGGAGTCGCTCCACTGGGCGCGCGGCCAGCGCGACCTCGCGACGTACGTTGCGGCCGGGTTCCCGGACCTCTCCTTCTGGAACGGGCTTGACTGGGTGGGAAACGAGGTGAGCTTCGACCTCGAGGACACCGCAATGTCGCTCGTTTCATTCACCGAAGGGAAAAACGAATCGTTTAGTTACCACCAGCGCGAGGCGCTCTGGACGCGGTTGTTTCAGGAGTACGTTGGAGGGGAGGAAAAGATGGAGCAGCTACTCATCGAGAATTTCGATACAGGAGTGGTACAATTCTAGTGTTTGGCTACGAAATACGAAGTTATACGAAAATACGAATAACATGAAAGAATTTTTCAAGCCGACCCTGCGAAAATTGCTTTGGACCGCAGTTGTATTCGTCGTCTTGAGCGGCATCAGCTTCATCGTGCTTCCATGGCTCGGTGTGAGTACTTTCAACGTGCTCCGGTACGGACTTCCCTGGTATTGGCTTACTGGCGGAATAAACTTCACGCTCATTGCATGCCCGCCAGGGGGCGGATGTGGGCGAACTTGGACATTTGATGCTATTGCTCTCTTTGCCGACTTTGCAGTCTCGTACCTTATTGTGTGTGCTATCGTCACTTTACGCACGAGGGCAAAAAAGACTCATGCAACCCCTCCGCGAACGAATTAGGGATGCCGAGGCGAAGAAAGTCGCCATCGGGCACTTCAACATCTCGAACCTCGAGCAGTTGAAAGCCGTGGCGCACGCCGCGATGCGGCTCGACGTGCCGGTCATTATCGGCGTCTCGGAGGGGGAGCGTGCCTACCTCGGCCTTCACCACGTGAAGGACTTTGTCGCGAGCTACAACGCCGAACACGCGAAGGAGCACGGCTTCCGCCTGTACCTGAACGCCGACCACACGCACGACCCGGGGAAGGTGCGCGAGGCGGCGCGGGTGGGGTTCGACGCGGTGCTTTTTGATGGCGGGAAGCTGCCGTTTGCGGAGAACGTGGCGCTCACGCGGACTGCGGCGACGCTCGCGCGGGAGGTGCAACCGAATGTGCTCGTTGAGGGGGAGCTCGGGTACATCGGAAGTGGATCCCAGGTTCTCGAGAAAATTCCCGAGGGTGCGGCGGTCACGCCAGTGCAGATGACGACACCCGAGGAGGCGGCGCGGTTTGTGAAAGAAACGGGCGTGGACCTCTTGGCACCCGCCGTGGGAAATGTGCATGGCCTCGTTGAGGGGGGGAACCCGAAGCTTAATATTGACAGAATCCGTGAAATCAAAAAGGCAGTAAACATCCCTCTCGTCCTCCATGGCGGGTCTGGTGTCTCCGACGAGGATTTCCGTGCGGCCATCGAGGCCGGCATTTCAATCATTCATATTTCGACCGAACTCCGCCTCGCTTGGCGGGAGGGGATAGCGGAATCGCTCCGGGCGAACCCGAACGAGGTGGCGCCCTACAAGCTCACCGAGCTCGCCCTCGCGAAGATGGAACGGGTAGCAGAGTCCCGGCTTCGGCTCTTCAACCGAATCTAGGCCAATCTATTGCATTTGAAGTTAGAATTTAGGATAATTCTCGCAGATCTTCGTGCGATGAGCGTCCTGATTCAAAAGGGAATTCGCGCGTTTTTGTATCATATAGTGTGGAGGGCGCATGCTTTTCAAAGTTGTGTTTGGGTATTGGGTTGATTGGAGCGAACCGATATTTGACAGCGCTTCAAAGGAGGAAAAGGAAGAGGTTCGGAGTCGGCGCGAGGTATTTTGGGTGGAAGCAGAGGATGAGGACAAGGCACGCAGGTACGCACAACGATTTGAGGGGCTTGAAACGAATTCATATGAAGGCCTCGGAGATTTACTGGAGATTTCGGT
The DNA here is from genome assembly GCA_030649055.1 of bacterium. Taxonomy (NCBI): domain Bacteria; species bacterium. The sequence continues at coordinate 2,898 of JAUSGH010000019.1, forward strand.
CGTTACTCCGGAAGAGGTTAAGAGCTTGCCGAGTCTTGTGGTGTATGAGAGGTATCTGCCAAAGAAAGAAAGGTTGTATTTGAACTGAACCGACGCTGCTCCAATAAAAAACTTCCTCTTTCTGAGGAAGTTTGCTTTAATGAGGTCATATGGATACGACATTGATTGCAAAGATCATTATGGAAATCCGCGCGGGTGCGGGGGGTGATGAGGCCTCGCTCTTCGCGGGCGACCTCATGCGCATGTACCAGCGGTACGCGCAGAAGCGCGGGTGGGGATTTGCGATTCTCGACGCGTCCGAGTCCGGTGCGCGTGGCTATAAAACGGTGAGCGCGGAGGTAAAGGGAACTGGCGCCTATGAAGCTCTCCGGCACGAGTCCGGTGTGCATCGAGTCCAGCGCGTCCCTTCAACGGAGCGACAGGGAAGGATACATACTTCGACGGCGTCGGTCGCCGTCCTGCCTGTCGTGGAAGCGAAGCAGGTTGACCTGAAGGAGAGCGATATTGAGGTTTCATTCTCGCGTGCCGGCGGCCCCGGGGGGCAGAATGTGAACAAGGTGGAGACGGCGGTGCGTGTCACACACAAGCCGACCGGCATCGTGGTTTCCTGCCGCGTGGAACGCTCCCAGCACGCGAACCGTGAGAAGGCGATGGAGATGCTGCGCGCGATGCTCTATGACGCCGAGCAGCGCCAGTCTGTGGGGTCTGTTGCAGACCTCCGGAAGTCGCAGATCGGCACCGCCGACCGGTCGGAAAAGATTCGCACGTACAACTTTCCCGAGGACCGCATCACCGACCACCGCATTGGGAAGAAGTTCCACAACATCGAGAAGATACTGGAAGGTGCATTCGACCCCATCGTGGAGGCGTGGGCGAAGCAGGGGAGCGTAAATAGTTAACAAATTTTGATCTTCTGGAGTTTGTGGTATAGTAGAGATATGGAAACGTATCAACCTGAAAAGGAGAAAAAGTCTCCGAAAGTAATATTGCCAGAAATCTTGGGGAGTTCACTCAAATCCGCGATGGGCGGAAATAACCCAAGGTGTGGAATCACTGCCCTTTTTGAAGATGTTTTGGATAAATTCGAGCATGATCTTAGTTTAAGGAAGGGTGATCTTCACTATACTGACGGGACACTAGTGCAAAGACCAGCGGACGCAATGCGTGAGGTTGAAGCAACTTTTAGTTGGGAAACGGATAAGAACCATACGGAAAGTTCTAGTGTCAGATTCTCGTCAGAAAATCCCGAAGAAGAAGAGGTGGTGAAGCAGCAATATAAAAATCCGCCACTATCCAGAGAGGCGGTTGTCGAACTAACAAAAATATTAGAAAATCTTCGATCGCAGGTTGAGCCAGTGACTATTTTCGACAGTCGCGGTTCTTATGACGCTTATATACTTGAAGATGAAAGCGGAAATAAATATACGCTTTCTAACCGTGGTAGTTCTGTTCGCCTTGAGAAGTTTGAGGATAAAATTAAGGAAATTCAAAAAATCATTGATGAGTCAACTGATTCAATAGAGAGACTCGAGGCAATCTAAAGTGCAAAAACCCCGACCTTGGCCGGGGTTTTTCGTTCGAATAGGTCGCTAGCCGTTCGACTGGCTCGGGGAGGTCGATCCGCCTCCGGCGGGTTGCTTCGCCTGCTCGAGCACCTCGATGTCGTCCTGGAATCCGGCGGCCGCCTCGAGCACCTTCGATGCATAGAACTGGCAGGCGGAGCGTTGCCACCGGGAACCGCAGTAGTAGGTAGCGGACGCCTTTTTTTCTGCCGCCGCGGTTTGTGCCGCCGCGCCGTTGTCCTCCAGGTAGAGTGCGGTCCCGGTGAATGCGTCCGAGTTGTTCCACGGGTTCGCGGGCTCGCTCCCGGTGATACGCGTGATCTCGGGGGAGTAGATTTTCCAGGTTGAGGGAATGAATTGCGCTGGCCCCATGGCGCCGCCGTAGGTGCCGTCCTGGTTCGGGCAGGAGATGCGCGCGAAAGCGGAGTGCGGATCGATGCCGAGCCCTCCGGTGAGCTCGAGGAAGTAGGCATGGTCCTTTGGGTTCATGGCGGTGGTACCGCCCTTCATCACCTGGTCATACGCGCACCGTCCGGTGTTTTTGCCGAGGAGCGATTCACGGTTCAGGATGCCGAGAATGAGCGCCGGACGGATGCCGGCCGCGCCGCCCGCGAGCTTCGCGTACTCGTACGCCTTTTCGAAGGTGAGCTCACCGCCGCCCAGGAGCTCGAAGATGCGGTTTCGAATTTGCGCCGCCTCCTCTTTCGTCTTAGTAAGAATTTTCTGATATTCAGCCTCTTTCCCCTTCGTTGTTTTCAAGAGGGTCGCCTTTTGCGTCTGGGTCGACTGAACGCCACGCTTCTGCGCCTCTTGGATTACCTTCAAGTTTTCAGTATCCTCCCGTTCGAGCGCGAGCTCCTGCTTCTGGTCCAGGAGCTGTTCCCGAAGCTTTGTGATTTCCGCGAGTGAGTTCCGGAGACTCGACTGAACGAGCATCACATTTTCAATATTACCAAAAAAGTCAGAGAGACGGGCGTTGCCCACCAAAACCGCTAAGAGTGGCTCGCGGTCTGATTCGTAAAGGTTTCGGACCGCTCGCGAGATGGCATCCTTATGTACCACGATGCGGTTCTCGGTGCTCACGATGGTCCGTTGCGTGGCGGCAGTATCCTTCTCAAGCTGGCTGATGTTCAAGTTCACCGCCTTGATTTGGAGGTTCAGCTTATTGATTTTTGCGTTCAACGAACTGATTTCCCCGGAGAGCGACTTACCCTGCTTTTGGTACGACGCGATGGTCTTTTGGTGCTCCGCGATTTGCGTCTCAAGCTCTGTGAGCTGCGCTTCGAGCTCACTCCGCTGTTCTTTGGTTGTCGGCGTCGTCTCGGCGGTCTGCTCCGCGACTCCCTGGTCTTCCTGTGCGGCAACCTGGCCCGGCGCTTGTACGGAACCAAGCATGAAACTCACCACCCCGAGGATGGCCACACATTTTATCGCGAGCCGCAGCTGCGATGCCGAATGGACCGGCGTCCACCCAAGTGAAATACGCCGCGGGAGGGTTCGGGCGACATCTCGGACAATCGGAGGAATCGAGGATTCAGGCATCTATCAGATAGAACGATACAGGAAGCGTATCGTCACGTGCAATCCAGCACCGCGCGGTTTTATAATGTGGTGCGAGAAACGGCTCGGCTATGCCTGCGTTGCCGGTTCTGTGGCTGTATTCGCCGCAACCGCTCCGGCCGCGGGCGCCGCCACCGGTCCGCCAGCTGGCGGAGGGGCGGTAACCTCCTCCTTCGCCTTCTCGCCAACCGTCACGATTGCGGTATCCTCGTTTGCGCGGACCTTGACCTCGGCAGACACGATGAGATCGCGGACGTAAATTGTCTGGCCGGGCTGTGCAAGCGTCTCAACGGAAACAATCAGTTCGTGCGGCATGCGGTCGGGAAGCGCCTCAAGCTCGATTTCAGAGAGCACCAGGAGGATGGGGAACCCCTCTTTCTTTGCGGGCGCCTCGCCCACCAAACGGATGGGCACGTTCGCCTGTATCTTTTCGTCCATGCGGACGTAGTGGAAATCAATGGCACGCACCGTGCCCGCACGGTAGTCCTGCTGGATGTCTGCGAAGACGGCGGGGATGCGTTCGGCACCGTCCACGACGAGCGTGACCACCGTGTGCTCGCCGGCGGTCTTATACGCCGCGGCAGCGTCGCGCGCCGCGACCGCGAGGTGCCGGTTCTCGATACCGCGGCCGAAGAGCTCCGCGGGCACGAGTCCCTTTGTGCGGAGTGCGGCGACCTTCTTGCCGAGGATGGTGCGGGTGGTGACGTTGAGGTCCATAAGAGTAACGTACAACCTACAACCAACAACGGACAACAGTCATAAGGTTCACGTTGTTTGTTGTCGGTTGTTTGTTGTTGGTTATTTCTGCTTCTTCACCCTCTGCTTCTTTGCCGTCTTTGGCGCGGCCGCGGCTTTCGTGCGGCGCGCCGTGAAGCGCTCGACGCGGCCCGCAGTGTCAATTAAGGATTGCTTCCCGGTGTAGTAGGGGTGGCACTTCGCGCAGATTTCGACGCGGATGGATTCCCGGGTGGAGCCGGTCGTGAACGTGTTGCCGCAACCGCAGATCACTTTGGCGTTCGGGTAGTACCGGGGGTGAACACCTTGTTTCATGGTGTTTTTATTGTACCCAGGAAGTCGAAAATAGCAAGGATTGTAAAAAAAATAAGCCGCGGGGCTTATTTTTTTGTGCGGCGCGTTGCGATTCTTTTCTCGTCTCTCTCGGGTAGAAGTTTATATTTTTTCAGGATTCCCACAATTGATTTTCCGCAGGCAGCACAGAGCGAGCGGTGAGCAAGCATGGTGCCGTACCCGACGGTCACGTACGGACTCTTTTCGGCTATTATTCTCTTACAGCGATCGCACTTAAGTATGAACATATAAGCGATTGAAGTTTAACAGCCGTGCATGACTCGTCAATTGTGGATAAAAGTGGGGGAATTATGGCGCCCCCGGATGGGGGCGGAAAAGGCAAGAAACATCCGGTCTTATTCGTACGAATGTGCGAATAAGTCCGGCGGGGGCGGAGCGTGAAAATGTCCGGCGGCGGAAAGAATGCAACCGTAGCCCCGCCCTTGGGCAAGAGTGAACAGCAAGCCCCGCGTAGGGTTTGTTTTTGTTCGCGGGAGTGGCAAGTCGGCGTTGCAACGCAAGGTTGTTACCCTTGTTGGAATCATATACAATAGGGCCATGAAGTATCTGACCGTCATTCATAAGAGCAGATATGGGTATGACGTGCACGTTCCGGTGCTCCCGGGCTGTCACAGCCAGGGGAAACTAAAAAAAGAGGCGCTCGAAAACATCAGAGACGCCATTTTCACGTATCTGGCGATGTCTCACAGAGAACTCAAGGGGGCGGAGGTGCGGGAGGTGGAGGTTGCAATTCCTGCATAGCTGTCATGCTCTTTACCGATGTTTCCGCGAAACGCGCGGTAACAGCTTTTCTCAAGGCTGGTTTTTGGGTTGCGAAGACGTTCGGTCGGAAACATATTGGGATGACGGATGGTACCAGGAAGATTGTGATACCTCGAGCTACGAGAATTAACCCGTACACACTCAAGGGCATTATTTGAGACGCTGGATTAACTGATGAGGAGTTCAAGAAGCTCCTGTAGCGGTCATTGAAGTCAGACTTCCCGGGAAAGTCTGACTTCCAAAGATTATGACCGCACCTATAGAGGTGCGACGTTTGTATCTTAGCACCTACACACCAACCACTTGCGCCCAGCCCCCCCATGACATCTCGGGCTCTTGCGCCCAGGTCGAGAGGGGGGGGTAGGATTATGGGAAAGGAAAGGTCGGGGTGACCTTTGAGGAAACTAAAATTTATGTTTGAAAGAGAAAAAAACATAGAGACTTGCCCACACGGAAATGTTCCTGAAGGGTGCGGCGCGTGTAAGCTAACTCTCGAGGAGGCTGGTTCTCGGGCGAATGCCATGCGGGTGATGACGGGTCAAGGTGCTGAGGGGGCAAAAAGAAGAGCCCGCACCGATTTTGTTGATGTAATAACGCATGAGGCAACCAACGAAGAGTACGAGTCTGCCGACAAAGAGCTTGAGCTATTTGAGCAGACAGGAGAACACTATAACAGCAACGTGATTTATAAAGCGATTGACTTCATTGAGCGCGCGATAGAGGGAGACTCTTTTCTTCCATCTTATAATGAAATTTCAAAACGACATAAGGAAGCCTATGAAGCGAGTATGGAACGAGGAGAGGCGTTTGCTGAAGAGAGGGTAAATCATGAAGAGGGCGAAAGGAGCCTGAAAGTGCGAGAAAAGAAGTTACACGAGCTCTACGAAAAATTAAAAACACGATTTGAGGGAAAGGAAAATAGTCGGTAGCAATCGGTTTTCTACAGCAAGCACCCCAACACAAGGGGGTGCTTGTTTTCTCGCTCCGGCTTGTTGACATAACCCAACTCACCCCCTATACTTCCCCCTGCTTGCCCGACGTGAATGTGGCAGGCGGGCTTGCCCGACGTGAATGTGGCAGGCGGGTCTGTACGACCGGCGGGGCTTCTGCCGGTCAGAACATCGATTGAACCGACCGAACGTTCCGAACTGAATATTAGAAGCACTAAAAGTAAAAAAATGAATGTAACATAGAATGTTTCTATTACGGTGAGCTTGTCGAACCGCTGGAAATTTTCTATGTTACCCCAAATCTGTTCCGAAGGTGGGCGTTTCGCCGACTGTGTGCACTCGTGCACATTCGAGGCGAGCCGCGAACCTTCTTTCGAGGATTTGATCCTGGTCCAGGATGAACGCTGGCGGCGTGGATAAGGCATGCAAGTCGAACGGTCGAGCGCACGTTGCGCTCGGTAGTGGCAAACGAGTTAGTAACGCCCTGGTACGTACCCCCGAGTCGGGCATAATTCCGCGAAAGCGGGACTAATTCCCGATGGTGTCGCCTTAGGCGACTAAAGGAGCGATTCGCTCGGGGAGCGGCCTAGGTCCTATCAGCTAGTTGGTGAGGTAAAAGCTCACCAAGGCTACGACGGGTAGGGGGGGTGAGAGCCCGATCCCCAACGAGGAGACTGAGACACGGCTCCTACACCTACGGGTGGCAGCAGTCGAGAATATTCGACAATGGGCGAAAGCCTGATCGAGCGACGCCGCGTGCAGGATGAAGGTCTTAGGATTGTAAACTGCTTTTCTACGGGAAGAAGTGTGCGTAGCACACAGTTTGTTAGTTCGTCAGTTACGCTTCGCTCTAGTTTATTAGTTGGTGAAACTAATTAACTAGCAAACGAACAGCGAGCGGAGCGAGCGGAACTAGTCAACTATGTGCTGCGCACATTGACGGTACCGTGGGAATAAGGGGCGGCAAACTTCGTGCCAGCAGCCGCGGTAATACGAAGGCCCCGAGCGTTATCCGGATTCATTGGGCGTAAAGGGCGCGTAGGAGGTTCGGTCCGTCTCTCGTGAAATCTCGGAGCTCAACTCCGAACCCGCGGGGGAAACCGCCGAACTAGAGGGTGTTAGAGGCAGATGGAACACACGGTGTAGGGGTGAAATCCGTTGATATCGTGTGGAACACCAAAGGCGAAGGCATTCTGCTGGGACACTCCTGACTCTGAGGCGCGAAAGCGTGGGGAGCAAAAAGGATTAGATAAATCCCGTTCCGGCTCCAAAGAAACGGAACAAAGGGTGTCCCCTCCGACGGCGACGTCGGGGTGCGCATTCAGCTATATCGGGGAAGGCCGTCTTGTCAGGCGGTTAATCCCGAGGGAAGTTATTCAAGCCTCACTTTCGACTCTTTAATTATAGAGAAAAGTGGAGCTTGTGTAACCCCGTAGAGACTATGTAAGTAAGAAAATAGAAAATGACCAAGTCATTTTTGTTGGATCGATGTAAGGAAATTATTCTGGGTTCTTTGTTGGGTGATGGGTCCTTAAAGATCTATAAGCCCTACAAAAATGCCCGATTTTCCTTTCGACATTCGGTACATCAAAAAGATTATTTTTTCTGGAAAGTTGAAGAATTAAAAGAAATTTCCGGAGAGAAATCTTTTTGGGAACAAAAACCGAATAGTTTGGGAGGAGATATGTTGCGATACCAAAGTTTAGCATTAGAATTGCTTACGGAACTGCATCGGCTGACTTACGAGCATAATTGTCTCGTAATACGTCGAAAATGGCTGAACATGATGACGCCATTATCGCTTGCGATTTGGTGGCTTGATGATGGTTCGCTTATTGGCAATGGAAAGCGAGGTGTGTTTTGTACCGACCCGTTTTCGTTTCATGAACAAGAGATTTTATCGCAGTATTTACTCAAGGTTTGGAAAGTAAAAACTGCGATTGGAAAAATTGTCCGCGAGCGGGAAGGAAAAAAAGTTGAGTACTATCGGCTATGGATTCGTTCAAGCGAAGAATTAAAAAAATTTCTTCGGATAATCCTCCCCGAAATACCATCCGCATCTACATTGCCTAAAGTTCTTATTCTTTACAAAGATTCCCAATTACAGCAACGCTGGGTTTCTGAAGTTGTTGAAGCAACGCATTTTTCTCGAGAGATTATTGAAAGGTATCTTGCTGAGAAAAAAGCGAAATATAAGCGATTTCAGAAAATGATATAGTCCGATCCTCCGAGTAATCGGAGCATCTAATAGGTCTAAATCCCTAACGCTTAGGAATTAGGATTTAGAAATTAGAAATTGCAATTTTGCCAAGCAAAATTGTTGACCCTTGTAGTCCACGCCCTAAACGATGCTGATTAGCTGTCTCGAGTATCGACCCTCGGGGTGGCGTAGCTAACGCGTTAAATCAGCCGCCTGGGAAGTACGGCCGCAAGGCTAAAACTCAAAGGAATAGACGGGGACTCGCACAAGCGGTGGAGCATGTGGTTTAATTCGACGGTAAGCGAAGAACCTTACCAGGGCTTGAAATGCACTTGAAGACCGGCAGAAACGTCGGTCGTCTCTCAAGGACAAGTGCACAGGTGCTGCATGGTTGTCGTCAGCTCGTATCGTGAGACGTTCCCTTAAGTGGGGTAACGAGCGCAACCCCTCTCTGGTGTTATAAGTGTCACCGGAAACCGCCCCCGTTTTTGCCCGCAAGCAATGAAATGCTTGTGTTCAAAAACGGGGGAGGAAGGCGGGGATGACGTCAAATCCGCATGGCCCTCTGATGCCCTGGGCCACACACGTGCTACAATGGCCGTTACAAAGGGTTGCCAAGCCGCAAGGCGGAGCTAATCCCAAAAACACGGCCCCAGTTCAGATTGGAGGCTGCAACTCGCCTCCATGAAGTTGGAATCGCTAGTAATCGTAGGTCAGCTACACTACGGTGAATACGTTCTCGAGTCCTGTACTCACCGCCCGTCAAGCCAGCGGAGTCGGTAATACCTGAAGCCCAGCACTTTGTTCGCAACGCAGTTGTTAACAAAGTGCTGGGTAAGGGTAGGATCGATGATGAGGGCTAAGTCGTAACAAGGCACGCGTAGCGGAAGCTGTGCGTGGATCATCTACATAAACTTCTATAATTTTTGTTATAGAACATAATAGATCGGAGCGCGTCGAAAGGCGCGCGTATGGCGTTCGTCGATGAGCCAAAAGTCTCGACGCGGACTTGCTTTCTGATGAAGCAAGGTTGGGATAACGCAAAAGTTTTTGATCCTTAGTTTTTACAAAAAATGCGAATGAGGCATTGCGCTCTCTTTCGCGTTTTTTGGTTGTCGTGTAACATAGAATACATGCCCCGTGCTACAACTTCGATGGCGCATAAGCGCGTAGAGATAGGCGAAGTCGGCGCGGAACAAGAGATGCTCTTAACATCAACGACAACCCATTATCAACATCAATCGAAGTTGTAGCACAGGGTATGGCAGACGAACATAAAAAAATTCTTTTAGTTGAGGACGACCATTTTTTATCGTCGCTGTTAAAAAGCCGTCTTGAGAAAGACGGCGGTTTTGAGGTGGCGCTGGCGACAAACGGAGATGAGGCGTTGGGAGCGTTGGACGAAATGACGCCCGATCTTATTGTTCTGGACATCATCCTTCCCGGCCGCTCCGGTTTTGAGGTGTTGGAGGAAATGCGCGCGAAACCCGGCATGAAGGCGCCGGTGATCGTTATGTCTAATCTTGGTCAGGAAACGGATGTCACGCGCGGGAAGTCGCTTGGCGCCGTTGAATATTTCGTGAAGGCGAATACGTCCATTGACGACTTGATTGTGAAGATTCGGGCGATGATAGGAGAGTAATCGCGCTGTTTGGTTATCCACAGTTGCGTTTTTGCGCGCGCGAAGTAATCGCGGTATAGTAAGCAGGTAATAGTGCTTCGGAAAAAGCACTATTGTTGAAGTATAAAAGGTCGATGCGACAGAGTAGCAGATACAAAGAAAAATATTCGTTATTAAAAAAATAAAAAAATGAAAAAAGGATTTACCCTCATTGAACTTTTGATCGTTATCGGCATTCTTGCCATTCTTGCGACAGCGACAATTCTCGTGTTGAACCCGGCGCAGTTGTTCGCGCAAGCGCGCGATTCACAGCGCATCTCGGACCTCTCGGCATTAAAGAGCGCGCTTGGTTTTTATCTCGCAACTGCGGCAACGCCGGACTTGGATGCGGCGGGTGGAACTTGCGCGGCAAATTATTGGGCAAGCGTAACCCCCGCGGCGCGTCGTTTGACTGGCGCGCTTAACGTTGATCAGTCGGCAAACGTTGCGTTAACGGTGGGAGGCGCGGGCTGGGTGCCGGTGGACTTCTCCGGCGCATCAGGCGGAGCTCCACTTTCGTCTTTGCCGAAAGACCCGACCAATGCAACTGTGGGCGGAGTTGAGTACAACTACCAGTATGGCTGTGACAGCACGAATCGCTGGTTTGAAATAGACGCGAAGATGGAGAGCACGCGCTATTCCAATGGTGGAACGAACGATGTTGAGTCAACCGATGGTGGTCTGACGGCCGCGGTTTACGAAGTCGGAAACGACCCGGGTCTTGACCTCTAGTTGACGCCTTATGACGCTCGCTGCAGCATATAGCATTGCAGTGCTTGTCATACTCATTGGGACGGTAGCCTTGGGCTACCGTCCTTTTGTGGTCGGACGCCCACGCTTTTTTGCCTCGGCAATTATTGCCGGACTTTTTATTTTGCTCGGCGTTGAGGCGGCGACTCAATATCACGCGTGGACGCTTTCCGCTCCGCAGAAGTTTTTGCTACCACCGCATCAACCTATTGGATACTTCTTCACATATGTCGGATGGCGACTGTTCGCGCCTTACATTCTCTCGCTTCTTGTCGCGCTTGTGATGGTGGCGCTGGCGCGGATATATAATAGGCGGCACGACGGCGCGTTTTTCTATGACGATGAATTTTTTATGATCGGACTTGGCCTTTTTCTTTCGGGAACTCCGGGTTGGATATTGTACGCGGTTTCAATGATTGCTGTCGCGGCGGCCATTATCGCGTTTCGGACGGTTTTTTTGCATCATTCTGATAAGTTTTCGCTGCGTGAGTTATGGCTGCCCGTCGCGCTCTTTGATATACTGATATATACATGGGGTGCACAGTTGCCGGTGCTTCGATTAATGCAATTTGCAGCGCCATAGGGTCCTGGGGCTTGGGATACCAAGTTCTTTGAAGCGCATGCGCCAAATTCCTCCGGAACAACTTGAAAAGATTTTACAGCGGGATGGCGTTGTCTCGCCGGCGGACTTTGCCGCGGCGGTCAAGGATGCCGCTCGTTTGGGCCAGGACGTGGTGCACGTGCTCATCGCGCACGGCATCATTACGTGGGAATATTTTTATGACCTGCTCGCGAAGTTTTTGGGCGTTCCGCGCGCCAACCTCGGGGGCATCACCATCAACGAGGAATTGTTGCGCAAGCTTCCGGAGGATGTTTCCCGGGAAAAACACGCGATTGTGTTCGGCGAATCCGCAGGGGCTCTTTTGGTCGCCATGGCGGACCCCAGTGATTTACAAACCATAGATTTTTTACAGCAGTATCTCCAACAGCCGGTTAAGCCATATCTTGCGTCGCAGGATGATTTGAACCGCGGTTTTTCATTTTACAGCAAGCGTCGTTATGAAGATTTTCAGCGCGCTATAGATGAAAACATTCAGGCGACGCTGCGTCTTAAGGCCGGCGGAAGCGAAGAGTCCGCCGAAGAGCTCCCTATTGTCGCTATTGTGGATACGATACTTTCGTATGCCGTGGCAATGCGCGCGTCCGATATGCACCTGGAGATTCTGGAGAGCGAACTGCTGGTGCGCTACCGCATTGACGGCGTGCTGCACGAAGTGATCCGTATGCCGAAGGAAGTGCACAGCGCCGTTATCGCGCGCATCAAGATTCTTTCCAACTTGAAACTTGATGAACACGCCAAGCCCCAAGACGGACGGTTTCGCTACAAAATCGGCGATGACAATGTGGACGTCCGTATTTCGGTGATGCCGACGCTGTATGGTGAAAAAATCGTGGGGAGAATTTTGACCGCCACGCAGCGGCCGCTGTCGTTTGAAGAAATCGGCATGTTGCCGGACACTGTCGCGATTATCAGGGAAAATATTTCCAAGGCGTACGGGATGGTCTTGGCGTGCGGACCGACCGGCTCCGGAAAAACCACGACGCTATACGCTGTTCTTACCACATTGAATCGTCCGGAGGTGAACATCGTGACCATTGAAGATCCAATTGAGTTCGGTATTCCCAATGTGAACCAGACGCAAATTAATCCCGATGCGGGCATCACGTTCGCGGCGGGGCTCCGGTCGATTGTGCGCCAGGACCCGAACGTTATTATGGTCGGCGAAATCCGCGATAAGGAAACCGCGGAAATTTCCGTGCATTCGGCGCTTACGGGCTCCTTAGTGCTTTCAACGCTGCACACCAACGATGCCGCGACCGCGGTGCCGCGGCTCTTGGATATCGGCATCGCGCCGTTTTTGGTCGCGGCGGTGCTGAACCTTGTTGTCGGTCAGCGTCTGGTGCGGCGTATTTGCCTTGACTGCATTGAGTCTTATGAGCCGGATGCGGCGACAGCGAGCGCGATCGTGGCGCAGTTTCAAACTATGGGCATTGTTACCGCGTACAAGCCGCCGAAACTGATGTATCGCGGCGCGGGATGTGAGCGTTGTGGGCACATCGGTTATCGCGGACGGTTCGGTATTTATGAGTTGCTGCAGATCTCCGAATCCACCCGCCGGATGCTTGTTTCTTCGGATTTTTCTCTTGATGGGTTGCGGAAAACGGCGCGTGAAGAGGGGATGATTACCATGTTTGAAGATGGCCTGCGCAAAGTCGAGCGTGGGATGACCACCATCGAAGAAGTGTTCAGAGTGATAAGAGAATAAATATGAAATTCCATTATATTGCGACTACGTCGTCCGGAAAGACTGTTGAAGGGGATTATGACGCGACTGCCACCGCTGACGTGCTGGTGTACCTCGGTTCAAAAGGGTTGAAGCCTATTACCGTTAGGCGCGCTGATGCTTCGGCGTCTAGTGAGCGCGCGAAGCGGTTTTTCGGCCAGCCGATTACTGTCGCCGACCAGATTTTTCTCACGCGTTATTTGGGGTTAATGCTCAAAGTCGGCGTGGATCTCTTCCGTGTTATTGATATTCTGACTGCGGACGTTGAAAAGCCGGCGATGAAGGCGTTTTTGATGGAGTTGAAAGGTGGACTTGAAAAAGGGCAGCCGTTTTATCTTGCGTTCGCCCGTTATCCGAATTATTTTTCTCCGGTATTCGTGAATCTTATTAAAGCCGGCGAGCTTTCCGGAAATCTTGATTTTGCATTTGAGAGTTTGAGTGTTTCGCTGGAGCGGGAGCAGTCGCTTCGGAATAAGGTGAAAGCGGCGGTTATTTACCCTGTGATTCTGCTCGTGCTCGCGACGACCATTCTTTTTTTCCTCGTCACCTTCGATCTGCCGAAAATCGCGAACGTGTTTTTGAGCACTGGCGCCGAGCCGCCGGCGTTCTCCCGCATCGTGTTTACTGTGGGGCTTTTTCTGGCGGATTACGTTTGGTTCTTTGTCGCGGGTATCGTGCTCCTTGCCGGCGGCGCGTGGTTTTTCTTCGCGCAAACACTTGCCGGGCGGCGGATGCTGTATCTTGGGCTCGCGTATGCCCCCGTTTTTCGGACGGTATTCCAGCGTATTTCATTGCAGCAGTTCGCTTCAACGCTTTCGGCACTCATGCGGTCAGGTATGCCGATTCTGGAAGCGCTCCGGATTACCGGGGACGTGGTGAGTTTCCCTTCAATGCATGATGGTCTGCATCGTATCGCGGATGAAGGCGTCGCGAAGGGCACTGGCCTGGGCGAAGCATTCCGCCGCGAACCGGCGTTTCCACTTGTCGTCTCAAACCTTATCGCGGTTTCGGAAAAAGCCGGACATACCGCTGAAATTTTGGACACGCTCGCGAAGTTCTACGATTCCGAAATTGACTCGTCGCTCAAGACTTTGGTGTCGCTCGTGGAGCCGCTGATGTTGTTCTTTATCGGCGGCATCGTGGGACTTATCGCGCTTGCCATCATTATTCCGATTTATCAATTAGTGGGACAGTTTTAATTTGAACATTGGACAAGTGACAATTGACAGGTGACCAACGGACGCGGGTGTTACTTCTCGTCCGTCGTCAAGTCAATGGTTAAATGTCAGTGGTCAAATGTTTCATAAACGCATTATGCGCGGCTACACTCTCATTGAATTACTTATCGTCAGCGGGATTTCGATTGTGATTCTTTCCGTGGGCGCATTAGGGCTTTTGAATTATCGCGCGAGCCAGGATTTGCGGCTGGCCGCGCAGTCGGTTGCGTCAACGCTTCGCGACGCGCGCTCCAACGCGACAACAGGGGAAGACGGATTGCGGTGGGGTGTGCGTTTTGTGGGAGGCGTGAGGGGATCCGCCACGCTATTCTCTACCGACGGAACAAGTTATCTGGCATCCGCGACAATGACGTTAAAAAGCGATTTGGAGTTCCGTGATCCGGCAACCGGCAGCACCAAAGACGTTATCTTTGACCGGTTAACCGGATATCCAATTGGGGGCACCGCTGTTATAATAGAAATAGGCGTCATAGGAAATGATGCCGTCAGTACAACGCTCAATATTTATGCGAACGGACGGATTGAATTTTAATGAAAGACGCCTGCGCCAAAAGGCTTCGGCGAGCCAAGGCGGGCAATCGCTGCTTGAGCTGATGGTGGCAATCGGCATCAGCGCGTTACTTATCGGCGGCGCCGCGACGGTCATTGCGCTCGCGTTGCGCGTTGACGCGGTAAATAAGCCGTTGCAAGGCGCGCTCTTTGCCGCGCAGGGTTTGATTGATAATATCGCGGTGCTTGGGGAGGCGGATTGGCGGGGGAATATTGGCGCGCTTTCGCCCGCGCCGGCTACGTATTACGTGGACTCTTTGGGGGGCGATCTCGCTATTCTTTCCGGCGCTGAAACGCTCGTTATCGATGCCGTGCAATATACCCGTTATTTTACGATTGAAGACGTTACGCGTGACACGACAGGCGCCATAGCGACTCCCGGAACGCTTGACCCGTCAACAAAAAAGATTACCGCGACGGCGGAGTGGCAGGAGGGGGTGTCAACGCCGAAATTTTCTCTGGTGAAGTATGTCGCGCGTTCGGCGCGGAATACGTCAAGCGCGCAAGTCGACTGGTCCGGCGGTTCGGGGCAGGTGGGTACCTTCGCGGCGAGCGATAAATATGATGTTGCCGGCGCCGGAATTGATACCGTTTCGCAGCCGGGTACGATTAAATTGCAGCTACCGTAAATCATGGAAGCAACAAAGCAACAAAGCAATAAAGCAATAAAGCAAGGGAGCATTGCGGTAAAACATAAAAGGGCAGTCTTGCTTCTTTGCTTCTTTGCTTCTTTGCTTTTTGTTATCCCTGCGCTCGCCGGAAACATCTCATCACAGCCGTCGGAGCGTTGGGCGTGGAGCGACGCGGTGGGCTGGATTGATTTCTTCGGCGTGACGGCAACTCCACCGGTGCTTCAGGGGTATGGGACGGGAAGCGCCATCGGAGAAGTGGCAATGGATTGCGCCACTACATCCATCGGCAATATTTGCGCAGTGAGTAATTTTAAGGTTGTGAATGACGGCTACGGTAATCTTTCGGGCTGGGCGTGGAGCGACGCCATCGGCTGGATCAGTTTTTGGTGCGGTAATGTTTCGCCGGGCGATTGCCAATCTTCAAATTATCAGGTGACGATTGATGGCGCCGGAGATTTCCACGGCTGGGCGTGGAATGACGCCATCGGCTGGATCAGTTTTAATTGTGATCATTCGGGCGATGGGGGGGCTAATCAGTGCACGACCTCAAGTTATAAATTGAAGACGACGTATATTCCGGGGGTTCCGATGTATAGCGGTTCCTTGACCTCCAGCGTGTTTGACGCCGAGGTACCTGTTGCCTTGAATGCCATTCTTTGGAAGGGCACGCTGAACAGTCTTGTATCTTCGTCGGTGCGGTTCCGCGTCGCGTCTTCCAATTGCAGTAATGGGAAAACCAATCCGCCGGTTTGCGACGACTCGGGAACGTGGGAGTTTTTGGGACCTAACAGCTCTACAACTGATTATTATATTCCCACCGGTCCGGACGCTCCCGCGGCGATTGATACGCGCGACCACAACAACGTCCGCTACTTCCGTTACGAGGTTTTTATTGACTCCGATGTGTTCGGCGCGGTGACGCCCGAAATCAACGACATAATCATCAATTGGAGCCCATGATAATAAAACAAGAAAACAACCCTTCGACGCGGCTCAGGGCAGGGAAATCAAGAAAGCAACGGGGGGTAGTGGCGTTTTCAACTATACTGGTCCTTAGCGCCATCGTTGTTGAGGTGGGCATCGCGGCGAGTCTTCTGGTGTATTTTTTGAATCGTTCCAACTATGGTATCCGGCTCACCAATGAGGCGTTCGCGGCGGCGCGTGCCGGTGTTGACGATGCCATGATTCGCATCGTGCGCGCGAGGTTTTACCCATCGTGCGAAACAACATACAACCTTGTCGTCAGCGGCGCTGTAAGCGCGGATGTGACGATTCAAAATGTCGCGTGCAGTAGCGTTGCTGAAACGCAGTACATCATTTCCTCTACCGGAAAAGCGTTAGGGAAGCGCCGGACGCTTACGGCAACGCTCGACATCAATCCCTCAACGCGGGAAGTCCGGGTGCTGAATATCGCTGAGTAGAACTTGTTATGATAAATATCAAAACCGCTTTCACTAAGTTTCTTCGTCTTGTGAGTCCCGCTACTCCCGTGGGCGGGCTTGAAATTTCCGATAATTTTCTGCGGTTTTTTGGCGTAGTGGCGGGCGTTCCTAAAACCGCGGCAATCCATCTTCCGCCCGGAGTTGTCACTGGAGGACGCGTTGCCGAGCCGGTGAATTTCCGCAAAGCGCTCCACGAACTCCGCGCGAATGTCGCAGGTGGCGAGGCGCGATGCCACGTGGTCGTCACCCTTGAGACGCCGGCCGTGTATAGCCAGATATTTTCCGTGCCCGTTGTCGCCCCTGATCGTCTCGGTGAGGCAGTGGAGCTGAATCTGCGGATGATTTCTCCTATGAGTGTTGATCGTGTGTACGCGGATGCCGAACGCGTGGGATCCGGCGCCTCCGGAGAAACGGAATACCTCGGAGCGTTTTTGGAGCGCGCGATTGCCGACGAGTTTAGCGCGGCATTGGCGAGCTCCGGTTTTGTGCTATTGGCTTTGGAATTTACCGGGCTTTCCGTTGCCCGCCTTATCGGCACGCTCGGCGTTGGGTATGTCAAAGGTGAATCCTATCTTGTATTGCGTGTTTCCGCCGGAGGTCTTGAGTTGCTCATACTCCGGAACGGTAATTTGCACTTTGACCATTTTTCTCCGTGGGGTGAGGTCGGCGCGGATGGCGCGCGTGCGATTGATGATGCCCGTTTTGAAGACGTGCTCCGTCGCGAAGTGCAGCGCGTCCTGAATTTTTACTCCGGCAAGTGGCCGGGGAGTTTCAAGGGCGTTATTCTTCTTGCGCGGGATGTCGCGCCGCGCGTGGAGCGTGTGCTTACGCAATATTTTGACCTTGCGGTCATGCCGCTTGCCGTGACGCAGTTCGGAGATGTTATTCCGTCGTTTGCCGGCGCCTTGGGCGCGTATCTTCGTGGCAGTATTTCCCGTGAAAGCGACACATTCATCAGCGTTGCTCCGGTGGGTACGGAAGAGGCGTTCGCGTGGAGTCGTTTACTGCGTTTTCTCGCGTTTTGGCGCAATGTGGCGCTGACTGCCTGTAGCTTTCTGTTTCTTGTCACACTTGTCGCGGCAAGTATCTCCGCGCGTATTGAGACGTCGCTGCGCACCACTTCCACGCTTGTTCCGCCGGGCGTGGACGCGAATGAAGTGGCAATGTTAGAGAGCCAGGCAAAAGCGTTTAATTCCGATCTCGGCGCGGCGCTCCGCGCGCGCGGATCGGCAAAAGTTTTATCGCCGCTGTTTACGGAACTCCGTAAAATTTCGGGTGAAACCGTGACGCTTGAACGTGTTTCGTTTTCGCCGTCCGGTGGTGAGATGAATATTTCGGGGCGCGCCATTTCCGAACTTGCGGCGATTAACTTCAAAAACGCCTTGGCGCGTCGGGAGGGATTTACCGCGGTGAATTTACCGCTCGCGAATATCGTTCCTGATTCTGACGGCAAGGTGACGTTCCAGCTTACGCTGCGCGTGGAAAAAGAGGCGCCGTAGCCGCTTCATTCCGCTACGACGTTATTGCGGTATTTCGGGCGCGCCGAAAAGCTCGTTCGCCGCTTTTTGGAATACATCCATGAACTGTTTTTTTCCGGTCGCGGAGATTTTTTTGAGCACGAACGTTTCCGCCTTTGGGTGGCGCGCGCCTTCTGTCTTCGGTCGGATGCCGACACGTAGACGCGTGAAGTCTGTTGACCCCGTGGCGTCAAAAACGCTTTGTACGCCTTTGTGTCCGGCGGCGCCACGAGCGGTAGAAATTTTATATTCGCCGATATATATGTCGGATTCGTCGTGAACGATGAGTGTGTGTTCGGGCGAGGCAAAAGTTTTTTTCATCATAGCGCCGACGGATGCGCCGGATTCGTTCATATAGCCCGCGGTCTTTTTCGCTGCCAGCGCGGGATAATGCTTCTCAAGGTAGTCAACAAAAAGATGTCCGACGTTGTGGTAGGTGTTGGCATACTGGGGATCGTTGTTTCCGAGGCCGATAATCAGTTTGAATGGCTTCATGTCCGATGTCGGATGTCCGATGTCCGAGGTTGACCGTCCGTCACCCGTCACCCGACACTCGTCATATTTGCTTTAATGCTTTTATTCTAGTAGAATATGATGTATGAAGCAATTCTTCCTGGCATCGCGCGAGATTTTGGAGGTTGTGCTCATTTCGCTCTTTACGGTATACATCATCCGCTCTTTTCTTGTGCAGCCGTTTTTGGTCTCCGGGGCTTCCATGGAGCCGAATTTTTCCGACGGTAATTATCTCCTGATCGATGAACTGACGTACCGTTTTCGTCAGCCGGCGCGCGGCGAGGTGACGGTGTTCCGCTACCCCGGGGACGTCAAAACATTTTACATTAAGCGCATCGTCGGGTTGCCCGGTGAGCGCGTGGTGATTCAGGATGGCGTGGTGCGTGTATACAACAGCGAGTATCCCGGAGGATTGTTGCTTTCCGAGGAGTACATCGCGCCGAGCGTCACTACCATCGGTGATGTGGACCGGACGCTTGATACCGATGAGTACTTTGTGCTGGGTGATAACCGTTACTTCAGCTTTGACTCGCGCAACTGGGGCGTCCTTCCGAAGAGCGATATCATCGGCGTTGTGCGGTTGCGGTTGCTTCCGATTCGCGCCGCGCAGACGTTTACGGTGCCGAGTTATGAGGGGGGACAATAAGGCAACGAAGCAAAAGAGCAACGAAGCAAAAAAGTAAGAAAACAATAAAGCAACGAAGCAAAAAATATGCCGCAAAAAGATAAAAAAGTATCAGAAAAAGGAAAGGTGAAAGCGCCGTTTCAGTCGCCGAAGGGTATGCACGATATCTTGCCGTTGGAGGAGCCGTATTGGGAGAAGCTCCGCCGTGATTTGCGCGCGGTCGCGGAGGTGTACAATTTTCGCCGTATTGACACGACATTGTTGGAAACAACGGACCTTTTTGAGCGGTCGCTTGGCGCCACGAGCGACATTGTTGAAAAACAAATGTTTTCGTTCCGCACGAAAGGCGGAGATATGTTAGTCTTGCGCCCGGAAGGGACTGCTTCCGTAATGCGCGCGTACATCCAGCACGGGATGAGCCACATGGGGACTCCGCTGAAGCTTTATTACATCGGCCCGATGTTCCGCTATGAACAGCCGCAGGCCGGACGGTTGCGCCAGTTGCATCAGGCGGGGTTTGAAATTCTTGGCGGCGATGAAGACGCGGTCTACGACGCGCAGATCATGCTTGCGTGTTACCGTTTTATTGAGTCGACGAAGGTGAAGCAGCTCATGGTGCACATCAATTCCATCGGCTGCAAAAATTGCCGCCCGAATTACCGTAAAAAACTCACCGACTACTATACCGGACGCGGTGGAAATACTAATAAGGAAAAATTGATTTGTAAGGACTGTCGCCGTCGGCTGGAAACAAACCCGTTGCGTTTGTTGGATTGCAAAGTGTCCGGGTGCATTGAGCTCAAAAAGGACGCCCCCGTTATGCTGGATCAGCTCTGCAGTTTTTGCAAAAACCATTTCAAGAACGTTTTGGAATATGTGGAAGAGCTGAAGATTCCGTATACGCTGGATCACGCTCTTGTCCGCGGTTTGGATTACTATAACCGCACCGTGTTTGAAATCTTTACAGAAGGTGAGGCGCCGGCTGATCCGAAAGCCGAAGGGGCTCTGAAGGGCGTGCCGCGAAAATTTGACTTTGCCTTGGCGGGCGGCGGACGGTTTGATTATCTTGCCGAAATGATCGGCGGCAGGCCTACGTCCGCGGTTGGTGGCGCGGTGGGACTTGACCGCCTCATTGAAGTCATGAAGGCATTTGGCACGGCTCCGCTCCGTACGATAGAAAAAGTATTTTTGATTCACATCGGCGACCTCGCGAAGAAAAAAAGTTTGGCGATTATTGAACTGCTTCACCATGAGGGCATCACCACCGCCGAAACATTGGGCAAGGAATCGTTGAAGGCCCAGCTCCGTTCCGCGGACAAAGGCGGCGCTCCGATGGCACTTATCTTCGGACAGAAAGAAGCGTTGGAGGGATCCATTATCATCAGAGATCTCCGCACCGGCGCGCAAGAAACCGTGCCGCTTCATAAAATGGCGGGGGAAGTGAAGCGCCGGTTGAAATAGGACGTATACGTCCTGTAGGACCTATTGGTCGTATATGAACTGTCTCTTCTGCAACATCGCAACCAAAGAAATTTCCGCGCGCATTGTTTATGAAGACGATGCAACGCTCGCGTTTCTGGACATTCATCCGCGGACGATGGGGCACACGGTCATCATTCCCAAAACGCATACCGAAAATATCGTGATGGCACCGGAGGCGCTCATCACCCCGACCTTTTTGACAGTGAAGAAGATAACTGTTATGCTTCAACACACGTTGAGCCCCAAAGGATTCACTATCGGCATCAATCACGGGCGGATCAGCGGGCAGGCGGTGGATCACTTGCACGTGCATGTTATCCCGCGCTACGAGGGGGACGGCGGCGGTTCAATCCATAGCGTCGTCAACTACTCTTCACTATTATCATTAGACGAGGTCGCAGCAAAAATTAAGCAGAATTAATAATACTATGTCTGTCGAAGTACGTAAAAAAGAAGGGGAGTCCGCGAGCAGCTTGCTCTACCGCTTTACAAAAAAAGTGCAGCAGAGTGGCGTATTAAAAGAAGCAAAGAAGCGTCGATTCCATAAGCGCGCTCAGAGCGGTTTGAAGCGCAAGCTTTCCGCCCTGCACCGCGTAGGAAAGAAAGTGGAGATGGATCGGATGCGGAAATTGGGATTGACCCCCGAGAGATAGAGAGGTAGCTTCCTTAGCTTTTAGCTTCATTAGAAGGGAGGTTGTACGGTCTAATGAAGCTAACGAAGCTAACCCAGCTAACCATCTAACGAAGCCATCGTATGTTAAAAGAAAAAATCACCGCGGATATTAAAGAGGCGATGAAATCCGGAGCCGCAGAGCGGCTTGGAGTTTTGCGCATGCTTTCATCCGCTATTGGCAATCGGAAGATTGAAAAGCGCGCGAAGACCGGCAAAGACGAAGATTTGACCGATGATGAGGTTATGGAAGTCATCGGCAAAGAAGCAAAAAAACGCAAAGAATCCATCGCGGTGTTTGTTTCCGGCGGACGGAGCGACCTCGCGGCGCAGGAGGAAAAAGAGCTCGTTATTCTTGGCGCATATCTTCCCGCGCAGATGAGCGAAGCGGATACCGTGGCGGCGGTTACCCGCATTGTTGATGCCGCGCCGGTTAAGGAATTAGGTCCGGTCATGAAGGCGGTGATGGCGGAGCTCAAGGGAAAAGCGGACTCCTCGCTTGTTTCACGTCTTGTAAAAGAGCGGCTTGGAGCGTAATACGTATGCTGCAGATCATACTCACTGCAGAAAAAAAATTTGGACGCTATGCATCGCGCGCTCGCGCGATGTTGCGTTTCTTGGGGCGGCTCGTAAAGGAAAAAGCCGCGGTAGAGGTGCATCTTGTGGGGAACGCGGTGATGAACAAAAATGTGTTGTCTTATGTTTCACCGCGGAAATTTTTTCGTCCGGATATTTCCGGCAAGGCGCTTGGAGAGATTTATTTGAACCCGACCTACATTGCCGCGCACGGCGAAGATGTTGATCTTATGCTTGTGCACGGCTTTTTGCATTTGCTGGGGTATGACCACAAACGGAAAAGTGATAGAATAAAGATGGAAAAGAAAGAAGACGCGTTGTTGAAGCAATTTTACCGGAGCAAAAGTTCGTAGAAATTTTTATGAAATCGCGATTCATCGTCGGGTTGGACATCGGATCGCTCGCCATCAAAGCTGCCGTGCTCGAACAAAAGAGCGACGGTAGCTTAGTGTTGCAATACGCGACTAAAGCTCCGGTGGAAGGTATGCGCAAAGGAATGGTGGATGACTTGGGCGCGGTGACGCGGTCGGTCAACGTCGTCTTGGCGGATATTCGGCAAATCCACAAAAACGCGGCAAAACATATTTACCTCAGCATCGGCACGCCGAACGTCCGCGTGCAGATATCTAAGGGAATCGTCGCTGTTTCCCGCGCGGATTTTGAAATTTTTAATGATGACATCGGGCACGCGATTGAAGCGGCGGAGTCCGTGAAGCTTCCGGCGAACCGGATGGTGATTCACACTATCACCGATGAGTTTGTGGTGGATGATGTCGCGGATATCAAGGACCCGTTGGGCATGATCGGGCATCGGCTGGAAGCAAAAAGTATGATTATCGACGCGTTCGCTCCGGCGGTGAAAAATATCACGCGCGCGGTGGAGGTCGCGGGTGGTGGCATCGCGGGTCTTATTTTTGGACCTATCGCCGGCGCGCGGTCGGTGTTCAGTAAAAATCAGCGGGAGCTCGGCACGGTACTTCTTGACATCGGATTCAGCACCACGGGCATCGCGCTGTATCAGGAGCACAAACTGCTACATACGAATATTTTTCCGTATGGCTCTGGCCATATTACCAATGACCTGACGCACGGACTTAAAATTTCCGTGGAAGCCGCGGAGGGAGTGAAGCTTGCCTATGGCGCCGCGTTTGCGAAAGATGTGTCCGTTCGCGAGACTGTGGATATCTCTAAATTTGAGCCGCACGCGCGGGGGAGCATCACTCGGCGATTCATCGCGGACATCGTGGAAGCCCGGCTTGCAGAAATTTTGGAGTTCGTCAATAATGACCTTAAGGCGGTGAATAAGTCCGGTCAGCTTCCCGGGGGCGTGGTGCTTGTGGGTGGCGGGGCAAAAACTCCGGGACTTGTTGACCTTGTCCGACAAGAGTTGCGTTTGCCCACTCGGGTTGGCATTCCGGATCTTTCTATGTTCCAGATTCCCTCTGCGGAGCTTGCCGCCACGGTGGAAGACCCTGAATACGCGTGTGCCCTGGGATTAGTGCTCTGGGGTGTGGATAAGTCCGGCGAAGGAGTGCGCGTAAAGGGAGATGCTTTCGGCTGGTTGAAAAAACTGGTGAGTTACATCGTGCCTTGAACCCATCTCAAAAATCCCTCACAGTCGCGTTCGTAGCGATTTCCTCGCATCCGCTAGGCGCGAGGAGGAGGTTGTAACCTCTGGGTTACGTCGACGACGAGCAACGCCGCGGGGTGAGGAAATCGCACGAACCCGAAGGGATACGGCCAATTCCGGCGATTCCGGCGTCGCTCCTCCTCGGAGTATCAAGAGGATACACCTTCGGTCGTCGCTCCTAGGACTCGCCGGAATTGGCCAGTATCGCGGCGGGAGAGATTTTCGAGATGGGTTCTAAAGTAATCGCAAATAATGCGAATCAGGCTCTTTAATAATGCGAATGGGCGCATCGAAGCCATTTGCATTATTTTTTGCAGGCGTTCATGATGAAAATAATAGGATGCATGAGATAAATAGCCCCTGAGCTTGTCGAAGGGCTACGATATATATGAAGCAAAACGGAAGCAACAAAAAGTCAGCGGCAAAGAACAAGGTCATCCGGCCGAGTTATGCCGCGAATATTAAGGTGGTTGGCGTCGGTGGCGGCGGCTGCAGCGCGGTTTCGCGTATGCGCGACTCAATGGACTTTAAGGGCATTGATTTCATTGCCATCAACACCGATGTGCAGGATTTGGATTATTGCAATGCGAAAAAGCGCATCTATATCGGAAAAAATTTGACGAAAGGTTTGGGCACGGGTATGAATCCGGAGCTTGGTCGTCAGGCGGCGGAAGAAAACCGGTCGGAAATCGTGGAGTCGTTGAAAGGCGCGGATCTTGTGTTCATCACTACCGGCTTAGGCGGAGGCACTGGGTCAGGGGCCTCGCCAGTCATTGCCGAGGCGGCGCGCGAAGCCGGGGCGTTAACCGTTGCGGTGGTCACAAAACCGTTTTCTTTTGAAGGTGTACAGCGGGGACGTATTGCCGGTGAGGCACTCACGAAATTGAAAGAGAAGGTGGACACCTACATCGTTGTTCCAAACGATCGGATTTTCAGCATCATCAGCAAGGACACGCCGATAATGAAGGCGTTTGAAGTGATTGATAATGTGTTGAAGTCCGCTATCTCCGGTATCGCGGAACTCATTGCGATGCACGGGCTCGTGAACGTGGACTTCGCGGACGTGAAAGCGACCATGCAGAATACCGGCGGGGCGGTGGTGACCGTGGGCTATGCCGGCGGGGCGGAGCGCGCCACCAACGCGGTGAACGCGGCTATCAATTCGCCATTGCTTGAAACGTCTATCGAAGGCGCGCGGAGCGTGTTGTTCAGCGTTTCCGGCGGACGGGATTTGCGGATGAATGAAATCAACGACATCGCGAAGGTCATTGTCGGCGCGATTGATCAGAACGCCCGCATTATTTTTGGCGCGTATCACGACAAAAAGCTGAAAGTTGGTCAGCTGAAGGTGACACTCATCGCTACAAACTTCAACGGAGGCGGAGTGCAAAAAGGAGCGGAAACTCCGGCAACCAGCTTGTTCGCGTCAACCGCGGCGGAAATAAAAACCGAGCGGGCCGGACTTGCCGGCGCGACGCTCGCGGCGACGAAAGACATGAAGGACGCGGCGAACGATATGAAAAAAGAGGCGGATAAAAACGCCGCGGTAACGAAAAAGAAATCAAATGAGATTTGGGATATCCCGACGTTTTTGAGGAGGAATAAGAGAGGGGATGTGTAGGGTTTAATTTTGTCATTCCCGCCCTGATCGGGAATCCAGCAATTCTCCCTTTCATACTGTGTGCCGCCGTAGTTTTAACGAAGGAGCAAAGGGAGTGGCTGATAAGCCGGTGAATTTTAAATAGTAAATCCAAAAAGGTGCCCGCGGGCCCGAGGGGATTTAATATTTGTTTTCACCGTGCCCCCCGTCTCCGGACACCCGTCACCCGACCCGCCCTTTTTGACTCCGCGCGGTTTTCGGCGGTAGAATGGAGAAATTAAGATGAAGCAAAAAGAAAACAATTGCGATCGAAAGCGATCCCAAGAGAAAAGAACAAATGGTGGCGCCGGCAACGCGGTTGCTGAAATAAAACCAAGACCATTGATTCTTCTCGCAATTTAATCAAAGGCAGAATCGCGGGGGCGTAGCCCGTCTTAAATGATCAGGATGACCTATCCAAGGAAATTGTATTTAATAGCCCAAATTAAACTTTGGGGTATTCTTTTCGCAATGGTGGTTTTTTTGTATCTTGATCTCCGCTATTTTTTTAGCAACACAAGTTTTACCCTCAAAACCGTTGAACTACTTCTGGCTACGTTCATCGGTTATATTTTTTACCCAATACACTCGGCTTTTCAAAAAAGAGTTGACGAAATTCAAGAAAAAATCTTAATCGAAGCAGGTTCCGCAAAGTTGGGATTCAAGGGGGAAGACAAGGTTGCTGAATGGCTTGAAGAGTCGTTACCGACAGACAAGTATTCAATTTTACGAAACGTTACTTTACCCGAACATAAGTTTGACATTGATTTTGTTATCATCGGACCTCAAGGAGTCATTGTGTTGGAGGTCAAAAACTTTAGCGATCAGAGAACTTTTATTGAGGATGAATACTATCAGGTTAAAGATGGACAGAGATACGTCTTGTCCGTCGATTTCGATCCTAGATTTCAGGTACAATTGCATGTTTATTATCTCAGAAAGTATTTGGAGGATAACGGGCTTCGCGACGTCAGAATTTTAAAAGCTATTGTTTTTCCTAAAAGCGACGCGGCAAATGTTATTGGAAGCGTTGGCGTCTATATCGCAAGCGGACTTGATGCGTTAAAGAGGTTTTTTGATGGTGCAACTTTTGACCCTAGATATACGTCGGAACTTCGATCAAGAATCAAAGCAGTTTTATCGAAATAAGTTATACCCCTTATTCACGCGCCTGCCCGCCGAAAGAGGGAATGGGTGAACGATATTTTTCCGCTTGCGTTTTTTTGAGAAAGTTTCGCGGAAATTTTATGCACACTCGCCGTGAAGAGCCGAGTGCTATACTAAAAGTAAGGAGAAATAAATTATTAATTAATTTAATCGAGACGAACTTCGAGGCTTCAGCGATGAAGTCTTGAATCATCTCTAGGGGCCAAAATATATGGCAAAAAAGTCGCTCACGAAAGCAAAGGTTTCAAAAAAGGTTGCGGTGTCGAAGGTGTTTCAGTTCACGCGAAAACGCGATGGCCGGATTGTTCCATTTGATCAAACGCGCATCACCGAAGCGTTATTGAAAGCGCTCCATGCCTCGGGCGAGGGTAATGGACGGGATGCAAAAAAGATTTCCGACCGCGTGGTGAAAGTTCTGTTGAAAAAGTTTTCTCCAACCTATGTGTTGAGCATTGAAGAGATTCAGGATTCCGCGGAAAATGCCCTTATCCTCCTTGATTACGCAAAAACCGCGAAGGCATATATTTTGTATCGTAAAGAACGCGAGCGGTTGCGCGAAGCGCGCAAAGAAGTGCCGGCGGCGGTGAAACAGCTGGTCGCCGCGAGTAAAAAGTATTTCAAAAATCCGCTGGCGGAGTTTGTATATTACCGCACCTATTCGCGCTGGATTGACGAAGATGGTCGCCGCGAGACTTGGATTGAGACCGCGGGACGCTATATGGCTTTTATGAAGGAGAATTTGGGCGACAAGCTTTCCGAAAAAGAATATGGCGAAGTCCACGAGGCGATTTTGAACCAGCAGGCGATGCCGTCCATGCGTTTGTTGCAGTTCGCGGGCAAAGCCGCGCGGAAAACAAATGTCTGCGCCTATAATTGCTCGTTTATCGCGCCGACGCGTTTTGAAGATTTCGCCGAAATTGTCTATATCTCTATGTGCGGCACGGGTGTAGGGTTTTCCGTGGAGCATCAGAATGTGGAAAAACTTCCGCAAATTGAACGGCAAACGGGCGAAAAACTTCCGGACTATGTGATTGAAGACAGCAAGGAAGGATGGGCGGATTCGCTACTTTTCGGCATGAAAACGTGGTTTGCCGGCAAGGACGTGGTGTTTGACTATTCTGGATTGCGTGCCGCGGGCGTACGGTTGAAAACCATGGGCGGACGATCATCCGGCCCCGCGCCGTTGCACGAACTACTGGACTTTACACGGCGGAAAATTTTGGCAAAACAGGGGCGACGGCTCGGGACGATTGATGTGCACGACATCATCTGCAAAATCGGCGAGATTGTGGTGTCGGGCGGCGTGCGCCGCAGTGCCTTGATTTCGCTTTCGGATTTGGACGATCCGGAAATGCGCGACGCGAAGAACGGCCAGTTTTATTTGACCGAACCCCAACGGAGCTTGGCGAATAACTCGGCGGTCTATAATGAAAAGCCGACCGCGAGCCAGTTTCTGGATGAATGGGTGTCGCTCGCGAAGAGCGGAACAGGGGAGCGCGGCATCTTTAACCGCGGAGGATTGCACACCATGCTTCCGAAGCGCCGCATTAAGGCGTTGAAGGGATATTTGGGTAACTTGGGTACTAATCCGTGCGGAGAAATTATTTTGCAGTCGCGGCAATTCTGCAACTTATCTGAAGTGGTGGCGCGCCCCGAAGACACCGAAGCGACGCTTTTGGAAAAAGTGCGCGTCGCGACGATTGTGGGCACCTATCAGTCAACGCTCACGAATTTTGGCTATCTTTCCAAAGAGTGGAGGGAAAATTGCGAGGCGGAGCGTTTACTCGGCGTTTCGGTCACCGGCCAGTGGGATTGCGAAGCGGCGCGTAACCCCGAAGTGCTTCGCAAGATGCGCGATACGGCAATCCGCGTCAATGAAGAATACGCGAAACGGTTTGGTGTCGGTGCGTCCACCTGTATCACGTGCGTGAAGCCGTCGGGCAATCTTTCACAAACTGTGGATGCCTCCTCCGGCATGCACACGCGCTATGCGGAGTATTATATCCGCCGTGTGCGCATTTCGGCAACGGACAGTTTGTTCAAAATGCTCAAGGATCAGAAACTTCCGTATCATCCGGAAGTGGGGCAGTCGGCGGACACCGCCAATACATATGTCTTGGAGTTTCCGGTTAAGGCTCCCGAGGGAGCGGTGACGCGCAAAGATATCACCGCGCTTGTTCAGCTGGAACACTGGAAGCTCGTGAAGACTAACTACACCGAGCATAACCCTTCGGTCACGGTGTATGTTGCCGAAAACGAGTGGATCATGGTGGCGAACTGGTTGTATAACAATTGGGAATACATCGGCGGCCTCTCGTTCTTGCCGAAGGACAACCACGTGTATGCCTTGGCGCCATACGAAGAAATTACCAAGGAGCGGTACGAGGAGCTTCTCGCGAAGTTCCCGGACGTTGATTTCTCGCAAATCTTTGTCTACGAGCATCAGGACGAAACGGAAAACGCGAAGGAGCTGGCGTGCGTGGCCGGTGTGTGCGAAATTAGCTAGGCGCAGAAACAAAAAATGCGCGATTGCTGCGTTGCTCTTCGTCGGAGTACCTCAGTGGGTACACCTTCTCGGAGCGCTCAAGCACCTCGCGCATTTTTTGTTTTTGCGTTATCTGTCACTGTTATTACTGTCCTATCGTTTCGTCTTCTGCTTGTTCCTCCGGTTTGATTGTTTTGATGAGCTCCTCCATGAGTTCGTTGTGCCGTTCCGTCAGCCACGCAAAAAATTCTCCCGCGGTTGTGTTCGGCAGTTTTCCTTTGTATTCGTTCAGCGCTCCGCGTAAATCCCTTGCCGCCGCTTTTCGCGGCGGTTCTGGAGATTGATACGTCGCGAGTCCGTTCAAGAGTTCGTCGAATGTTGCAGAGGTTTCGGATTTGCCGGACTTGAACAGGTCATTTAACACGTCTTGCATTCCGCGGATTTTGGAAATTTCAAGCTTGAGCTCCTGAATTTTATGAATGCGGTCGCGTTCCAGCATCTCGTAAAATTCTTTTTCCATTTCGCCCGGCGTTCCGCCCTTGTCGGGATCCGGCGCGCCTTCGAATGTCGGGTTACCTTCCATGGTTATTCTTGGTGTTCCTGTTCCCGCATCTTTTTTATTTTCTTTTCGTTTTCATCAAGCTGAGCTTGAAGTAAGTCGTATAATTCGCCGATGTGTTTTGCTTCGGACGGCATAAATTTTTCATCTTTCAGCTTACTTATCATTGCCGAGATGTTGTTCCCTCCCTCATAATTGTGGCGACCATCTATTTCTTCCGCCGCGTCGCGTCCGGCGAATTCAATAAGGTCATAAATGGTTGAGAATTGATCAAGATGACGGCCGGGTTCTTTACCAACGGCGTGGCGCGAGAGCATTCCACCGATCCAATCCAGGAACCGCTTAGTTTCTTTAATGTACGCCGTGTATTCCGTGCCTCTTTGCTCAAATTCGTCTATTTCGGCGTGAAGTCGCGCGTCTTCTTTGCGCGCCTGCCATTCGTCACCCGGTCCCGTAAATTGTGGTCTTTCCGTCGGCATAAATATTTCCTGAGCTTGTCGAAGGATTACATTACCCCCTTGCCTCACGCGCAAGTTTAGCCATGCGCTCGTATCCGTCGCTTAATGCGTCAATAATTTCTTGCACTGTTTGCGCTTCGGGCGGAACAATATCCTTGTTTGCAAAGCGTTCGCGCATTTCTTCAAGTTTTGCGGCGCCTTCAATGTCGCCCTGCTCCTCGGCTGCTTGCTGATCGTGTGTTATCGCGGCGGCAAAATTCTCACGCCGTGACTCATCATCAAGCGGCTGTTCGGCGTCTTCTCCCGCATGGCGCGCCATAAACGGTTCCAGCCAATTTTTCATGGAGCGAAGCAAAATTGCCCGTTCCAATAACTTGTCCACGGATAACGGCTCGTTTTCGCGTTGTTCTTCGCCTTGATGTTCAAAATTCATATGTTGAGAATAAAATAATTTCGCGGGGAATTTCCCCGCGTTAGATCGACGATGAAGCGAACCTATGTTTAGTATATCACGTCGCAAATTTTTTCGCTGTTGAAAACTCGGCGCAGTTGGTCTATAGTATCCGCAGAGGTTCGTTTCGGAGGAAGGATAATGAAGATTCCGTATGTGAATCGAAAGAAACAGACGCCGCAGGCATTGGAGGCGCAGCTTGTCGAAATGAGCGACGCGCGAGATGAGCCCATGCTTGCAAAGTCCGGTCTTCTCCAATGGAGTCCGGATCATGAACGGCTCGCGCGGCTTATCCTGGACTACTGCGTCGGGGCGCGCGGCTGGAAAACCTTCACGATGCGGCAGGCGAAGAAGTTCGCGGGAATGCACAGCGACAATCTTCCGCACTTTGTACGCGCGGGACTGCTGGTTGAGGCCGACGGGCGATACCTCATAACCGACGTGCTCATCCTTTGGTTTGCCGAGCATCTTCGGAAGCCCGAGGAGCGCGCGCAGTCGGTATGGAGACGCATCGCTGGCGTGCTCAACAATCATGAGCACATTCTCTACTTCTACGACCACAAACTGTGGTTTGTGAAAGAGGGATTGGACGAGCAATAGACGGTGGTCGCCAAAGGCGACCACCGTCTACCATTTTATTTCCTCCGTCGTTTCCCGACCATCGTCCCGATAACTCCTCCGATAACCGCCGCGCCGACATTGAACATTCCCAGCAGGATGACGAGTGCCGGAAGCAGAGCAATGATGCCAAGCCCAACATCCTTCGGATTACTGGAAAGGTAAAGCCCAAGTGAGAGCGCGGCAATGCCCGCGCCAGCGAGTAGCGACACAAACAAAAAGATAAAGCGTTTCGTAAAAAACCCGATCGCAAACCCGATCGCGAACGATACGCCGATGAGCAGTTTAAAGAGTTGGTTCATATAGTACTACTATTGTACCATTGCGCGGGCATTTGAAAATTGCCGCGTATTTTGTTATAGTCGTTCTAGCGTCATAAACAACGCATTCCCCGGTAGCTCAGCGGTAGAGCGGCGCCCTGTAAGCAATTTGCAGCTTTCCGTCGAAAGGCGGATTGAAAAATTTCGGGATAACGGTGAAACCCTCGCAGTGCGGGGGCAATACCGTGGGAACTCCGACGCGAGGTCGGAGGCACCGTAGAGACTAGATACCGAAATCCCTAACATCCGACATTTGTTGGATCACGGGAGTGATATAGTCCACCCCTATTAGTAATAGTAGGACAAGTGTAAGGCGAAGGTCCCAGGTTCGATCCCTGGCCGGGGAGCAAAAACAAAAATACCCATATACGGGTATTTTTGTTTTTGCGACCGGCAGGGATTGAACGGGAAGGGGTCGGGAAAACGCGGTCGCGGAATGTGATACAATAAAATAATAATCATATGAAAAAAGTTTTTATCGGTTTGGGTGTGCTCATTGTTGGCGCGGTTGCGCTGGTGTCAACAAATCCTAGCGGTATATTTACGCCATGGTTGGCAAAAATTTCGCGCGGTCCGGAGATGAGCGGGTTGGCGACGCAAAAAGGAGACAAAAACATTCCGTATAGCGCGATCTTTACTGTGGTTCCGCCGAAGCCGGTTATCGCGCGCCAGGTATCAAAGCTGATAATTGCCCGATTAGGAGGCGCGCTCACCGTCACCGATGCAAAAGGCGTAGTGGCAACGCTTGTCGTTCCCGCGGGCGCCGTGAAGCGTGACACCACCATCACCATGGCGCCGCTCCAGGAAGTGCCGATAGCGAATTTTACCGATGCGTTTAGTAACGGAGTAGTTATTGAACCCGCGGGTTTGCAATTTGAAAAAAATGTGCAACTGACGTTTGACTATAAGCCGACAGCATCGGCAAGTCGCGCAAGCGTTAATCCGTATCTAGCACAAGTGTTGGCGCTCACGAGCGAGGAGGAAGACCGGGCGCTGTATGAAAAATTCAAAAATCAGACACCGGAAGAAAACGAAAAATACATGAATGACTTGTTCGGCGACGCGATCCAGAAATTAGAAAAAGCCGGATTTCCCGTGAATGCAGTCCCTGCGAAGGCGCCGGCGGTAAGCGCTCCTCAACCGAGCAGCTTCAGCAACGGTACAAAAGGATCAAAAAACACATTACCTAAAAAACTTGCCGTTATTCACGTTGACCATAATACCGGGCGTGTGAATGTCGCGGAAACTACTCATTCGGTATATGGCTCCAAAATCACCGCGACTGTCCGCAGTTTAAGTTCTTTTCCTACGGTTGATATGGGCGGACCGGCGGGACCCGGACTTGGGCAAAATGATTTGCAAAATGGCGCGGCTGATGCGGGGGGAGCGTGCACTCCATCATTTATCAACGCCATGCTTAGGGTGGCTTCTTGGCAGATGGCAACCGGTGCCGGCGGCGAAGCTACGGCTATGCAAGCCGTAGAAGATTGCGGCAGGAGCGCGTTTGAAGAGATGAAACAACGCTGTGAAGCTGATCCCCAGCATGTCACTCGTCGCGAAATGCTCGGGCTTATTCAGCTACTTCAACAACTCGGCGTTGAGCCGGAAGCGGAGCAGTCAATGGAATTGATGCAAACCTGTAAACGCATTTATTCTGTCTATGCGAACGTGGATGTGCCGGTCCCCGAAGGCAAATCAACGTATGGAATAAACGCTCAGCTCTGCGGGTACTTGGATGAACAGTGGGTTGGAACGGAAATCGCGGATTATACGATTTATTTGACTGAAGGTTGGACCGAGCAAGTGTATACGGGGGATATCCGATTTACGCTTCCACATGGTGGCGGACAATTCCAAACAGTAACGCGCGGTAATGTCTTGGTCACGGGTCGTGTTCCAAGAATCAATGTGCCGGAGACGGTTATGTCGGTTGAGGGCGATGGACAAATTGGTAACTACGACGGCAATAAGCAGGTAACAATTTTTTATAGTATGTTCGGACATGTAGATGTGCCGATGACGATTGAGATAACAAAGCAACAATGCGAAAGCACAAACGAAGTACTGGAACAATCCGGAATGTAGTATGAGCGGTATAAAAAACAACATTATTGCCGTGGCGCTCGCGATAACCGTCGCAATTCCGGTTATTTCTTTTGGCGCAACAGAGCCGGAAGTAACACCAAGAAGCATCTTTGCTTTTTTTGACGCTGCCGTAAAAAAGATATCACGTTTTTTTTCGGCGTTGTCGCGAAGCGAAAAGGTTGCGCCAAAAACCGAACAAGCAAAGCCGGAGACGACGGAGAAAAAAATTCCGGAATCGGCGTTGGAGAAAAGACTGAAAAATGATCCGGAGTATGGCCGGGTATTTCAAAAGTTAAATCCCGAAGACAAGTTGCGGGCGCAAAACGTTCGCACTATTGAAGATCGGCCCGTTTCGCCGCTTGAACAATTACCCAGTAACCGCTTCCCGATTTTTGAAGCGCCGGCATCAGGCGTTGTGTTGCCGAACTGTCTTTCGTCCGGAACCGTGTGCGCCGCAAACGGTAAAACCTATGTGAACGCTTGTTTGCCCGAACAGGCGAAGGTGGCA
Source organism: bacterium (assembly GCA_030649055.1). Lineage (NCBI taxonomy): Bacteria > bacterium. The sequence goes on from JAUSGH010000019.1 coordinate 36,940, forward strand.
ATTGCTCATGCGGGCCCGTGCGGAGCGCGATAGCAACGAATTAATGCGACGTGTTTATGAAAAAGATTTTGAAAATCATCGGTGCGCTCATATTGTTTTTGCTATTGGGCATGCTCCTTCTTTTTATTGCAGCCCGGAAAGCGTCACCTCCGCAGATTGTTGCTAATTTCACCGAACTCGACAAAATAGAAAAAATCTCAAAATATCGAAGTTGCGCCGGACATACTACTGTTCCGCAAGACGAACGCGAGATGCGGCGGAGCATGAAGCACTATTTTTCGGTGAAGCCGGAATATCTTGGCGGCAACACGGTCAATATTTATGCTCCGTATGACGGTTTTGTCGCCGTTACTCGCGAAGACCGCGCGGATGGCTTGGAGGGGGAGATCTGGATTGTGCCAAATGATATATATGTAATGCTTCCTCCAATATGGAGATGGAGTTTTAGCGTTCAGCACATCAATATACGCGAAGGATTAAAACGAGGGAGCGAGGTGAGGGCGGGTGAGCTTATCGGTTACGCGGCAGTTGCCGGCGGAAACAGGAATACGTTTGATGTCGTTTACGCCAAAGGAAGCCCGATCCCCAAACGCATAGATAATTGGATGGGGCCGTTTAGTGATTTGGACTCTGTGTTTAATCACATGTCGGAAGATGTTTTCGCGCAATATCAAGCAAGGGGGATTGAGTCAAAAGAAGATTTTCTGATTACTAAAGAGGAAAGGGATCTGAATCCGTGTACATACAAGGATGACGGCCCGTATTTCCTTAATCAGGATGATTCCAAAAATTGGGTTGTGTTTTGATTCCGGAACATAGTTCTATGTTATAATTGAGCCATGGCTTTGAATTACAAAACTCCAATTTCAATGCTTTTGTGCAAATTTCGACTACAGCGTGCGATAAAAAACTTACGAGATACTAGTGTATATCGTTCATTTTTTCTCGCCCGCTTCGCTCGAAATTATCTACAAAATCATTTGAAAGGAGTTTCGTAACTCAAAGCATGGATATTGTCGCCATACTGCAAAGCAAGCCCGTGCTTATTGGCCTCCATCTCGGTTTTGCCATTATCGGCATTGACGCGTTTTTGTGGCTGTTGGGGAAATTGAAGGGGGATGGAGGGTCGTCGAAAGCCACGATCGTCACCGCTGCGATCGGCGTTGTTGCTTTCGTCGCGAGCTGGATTGCCGGCGGCTACTACTACGTCGTATATTATGGAACGTTGGTAAAGCCAATCATCAAAGCCGGTGTTGCGCCGTGGGTGCACAATATTGTCATGGAAACCAAGGAGCATATTTTCCTGTTCGTTATTCCGCTTGCGATGACCGTATTGTTTATTACCCTGCTTCCGAAAGAGGACATGGATCGGCTTATGCTTCGCCGCATCGCTCTGTGGCTCGCCGGGGTTGTCGCCGCGCTCGGGCTTTTAATTGGCGCGATGGGGTTTGTTATTTCCGCCGCGGCCCGTTGGGGAGCAGTCAGCTAACATACTTTCATGGACAAACCAAAATTAATTAGTTCATCGGCGTACGCGGCAATTTTGACCATTATTTTTGTCGTGGTCATTACCGTTTGGGCGGAATTGTCGGTTCCGCTGAAGGATTGGCTGAAGAATTTTTCCGGTCATCACTGGACATCAAAGAGTATCTTTTCCGCGTTGCTGTACGCGGGCGCCACTGCGGCGTTGTATTTGTCGCCCTATCAACACAACGACAGTCGTCTTAAAAAAATGCTCGGACTTCTTTTGGCGTCTACGGCGCTTGGCACCGTCGTTCTCACGCTATTCTTTACGGGGCATCATTTCCAGCTCTTTTAACGTATGAAGCTCGGTATCATACTACAATCCAACAACCCGGAGCACATTTGGAACACATTCCGTTTGGGCATTACTTCCCTTAAGGCCGGTCACGCGGTGACCATCTTTTTGATGAGTGAGGGAGCCGAACTTGACACCATTGCTGACACGGAACACTTTGATATTTCCAGGAAGGTTGCCGAATACAAGGAATTGAAAGGAGGCCTCTATGCCTGCGGCACTTGTTTGAAGATCCGGGGTAAAAAAGAAAGCGGGGTTTGCCCGGTCTCTACCATGACGGATTTGCTCAAGATGGTTGAAGAATCGGATAAAGTGCTCGTCTTCTGACCTAGCTATTGACAAAAATTTAGTTATCTGCTATACTTTTAGCACGTCATTAGATTCCTCGTCGAACTTCTATCGCACGTACATTATTAAGCAAATCAATCATCCTATGAACGGAACAATCAAAACGCTCGTAAAGGAAAAACGGTTCGGATTTATCGCCCGCGAGGGTCAGGTAAAAGACCTTTTCTTCCATGCCAACGAATTGAAAGGTATCGAATTTGACCAACTGAATGTTGGCGATGCGGTCACCTTTGAAGTCGGGGACAGCGAAAAGGGCCCGAACGCAACGGGTGTGTCGCGCGCTTAAGCGCCGATAACAAAAACCCGGTCGCCTGAGGCGACCGGGTTTTTTGTTGCGCGAGTTTGTTATAATAGAAGTATGAATAAAAAAACTATATTGGTCGCGTTTGCGGTCGCGGTTTTTGTGTTACTCGGCGCGGGATATTATTATTGGAAAACAAGCACGCGGGAAGCTCCGAAGTCCGCGGCTGAGCAGGCGCTGGATGATCTTCAGCAAACGGCTGCCGGTGTTTCGGCCGATGTCGGAAGTAGTGTTGCGCCGGATGTTACAACGCCGAATGTTAATCCGATTACAACCGATACGAACCCGTACAACAAAACCAACCCGTTCTCGGGTTTAAAAACTAATCCGTTTCAATAAAAAGTTATGAATAAAAACATATTAAGCGTTTGTATTCTTATCTCCGGCATGCTGATTTCCGGCGCGATCGTCGGCGTTACGGGAATCGTGAACGCGCAAGAAACGGATTCGGCGCCTGCCGGTATTCAATTTCCGATAGCGGAATTGGGTAACTGCGGAAGCAAGGAGGAGTGTAAAGTGTTTTGCAATGACTCGCAAAACAGCGACGTGTGCTTCGCGTTCGCTGAACGGAATAATCTGATGAGCGCCGAGGAATTGGATCACGCGAAAAAGTTTAAGGATGGCGGAATGATCGGTCCCGGCAGCTGCAAGGGGCAGGCGGAGTGCGACCAATACTGTGGCAACGGGGACCACATGGAGGAATGCATCGCGTTCGCGCAAAAGAACGGAATGATGTCGTCTCGGCAATTGGAAGAATCGCAAAAAGTGTTGGCGGCTGTCAAAAAAGGGGTGAAGCCTCCTGCGTGCGGCGGACCTAAACAATGCGATGCGTATTGCGGTAGTCCTGAACATATGGAGGAATGCATGAATTTTTCTATTGAGGCCGGACTCATGCCCGACAACCAGAAAGAGCAGATGCAGAAGACGCTTGCCGCCATAAAGCGGGGAGTGAAACCACCTGCGTGCCGTGGTCCGCAGGAATGTGATGCGTATTGCAGTAACCCCGACCACATGGAAGAGTGCGTGAATTTTGCCGTAGAGAGCGGGATGATGCCGGACAATCAAAAGGAGCAAATGCAGAAAACTTTGGGCGCGCTCAAACAGGGCATTAAACCGCCGGCGTGCCAGCCGAATCGGCCACCAAATCAGCAAGGGCAACCTGGTGGACCCGGTCAGCAAGGTGGTCCGAATGAAGGCCAAGGTTTTAACCCGGGCTCCGGAGCGAACGGCAACGGTCCGGGTCGCGGTCAGGGCGGTCCGAGTGAGCAATTTAATCGACCGGACAATGGCTTGCCGTCGTGTGACCAGTATTGCGGCGAAGATAGCCACGTTGATGAATGTGTGAAATTTTCCGTGGCGGTCGGCAATATGACGGAAGAGCAGGCGCAGGTTTCTATAAAAACCCGCGGCAAAGGTCCGGGCGGATGCGTGGGGAGGGAAGCGTGCGATGCGTTTTGCGGCAATCCTGACAACCAAGAAACCTGTTTTAATTTCGGAAGAGACAACGGAATGATTCCGCCTGAGGATTTGCAGCGCATGGAGGAAGGCCAGCAGCGTATGAAGGAATCGTTTTCGCAGATGCCGCAGGAAGTTGCGGATTGTCTCGCGACTTCTCTCGGCGCTGATGTTGTTGAAAAGATAAAGAGCGGATCCGGGGTCAATCCGTCGGTTGGCCGCGCGATGGGAGAATGTTTCCAAAAAAATTCTCCGCGGCAGCCGGATGGGCAGCAGCCCGGAGGGCCCGGTCAATTCGGCCAGTCGGGACAAAGCGGTCCGGGCGATCCTATGTCCGCGGATCTGAAAGAATGTGTTCGATCTCAAGTTGGAGAAGATGGTCTTACAAGAATGCAGTCCGGAAATGTTGACGACTCCGCGTTTATGGAGAAAGTGCAAACGTGTTTTGAGAAATTCGGTCAGCCGGGTCAGTTTGGTCAACCTGGGCAATTTGGTCAGCAAGGACAAAATCAGACCGGACAGCAAAATGAGCAGATTCTGCCATGGGCGGATATGTGCGAACCTGATGGAAACGGGAATCCGACGGCGTTGGCGTGCGTTGACGGGACCGGAAAATTTGTAGTATCGGCAAAGGTAGGCTCAGATGGAAATCCGGTTTGTCCTGAAGGTTCGACGGCGAAGTGCGGTGATTATCATCAGGATAATCAACGGAGTCAGTTTAATCAGGGCCAACCCGGTCAGAATCAAGATGATCGGGGTCAGTTCGGTCAACCGGGTGAGCCCGGACAGCCGGGCCAGCAAGGGCGGGGTTTTGGTCAGTTCATCAAAGGGTTCTTCGGGGGTCAACAGGATCAATCAAATCAGCAGGGTCCGCAGGGACAAAATCAGCCAGGTCTGGGCGGTATAAATCCGGGTAATCAGCAGATGCCGCAACAGGCCGGTCCCGGTGGCTGCAAAGGGCCGGAGGAGTGCCAAAAATACTGTACTGCTAATCCGGAAGTATGTAAAAATTTCCAGCCGCCACAAAATCAACAAGGTCAGCCGGGACGCAATCAGCAGGGGCAACAACAAAAGCAAACCGGTCAGCGAGGACAAATACAGCCTAACCAGCCTAAACAGCAAGGTGCCGGCTTGGGTCCCTGTGGTACGGGTCCGGGTACTTGTTCGGGTATAGGGCCTGATGATGTGAAAGGTAATAGGGGAAACGGCCCCGGCGGTCCTAACGAGGGACAAGGCTTTGATCCCGGCACAAGACAGCGTGGAGATGGCTCTGGTCAAGGTGGTCAACCCGGACAATCGGGACAGTTTCCTCCGGGAGGGGCATCGTCCGGACAATTCCCCTCCATTCCGCAATTTATACAAGGGCAACCCGGATCGACCGGTCAATTCCCGTCCCCCGGACAGTTTCCGTCCCCTCCGCAGTTTATGCAGGGACAACCCGGTCCGACCGACGGAACGCAACCCGGTCAGTTTGTGCCGCCGCCGCCGAGCCAATCCGGACAACCGGGACAATTCAATCCGCCCGTAGAGATGCAACCCCAACAACCGCCGCCGCAGCCGTAACTCCTGACGCGGTAGCAACCCCGCGGGCGTTTTCTCCGCTTTATTTTTGTTTGTTCGCGGAAGCGGCACGCATGCAATGTGCTACAATGAAGGCATGAATGGCTGTAATAATTATGCGTATTGTACATCAGCGCGACGGTTTGTCGCGGGTTTTATTATGTTCGCGAGTTTATTTCCGGCCGGTTTTTCGCTCGCAGTGTATAGTCCGATTAATTATTTTCAAATTACTTATTCGCCTACGGTGTTCAGTAAAACTCTGATAACGAACGGGGGGACTTTTACCGCCACAATTAAAAGCAAGGGCGTTGCAACGCAAAACCCTCCATCTTCAGCGGATGCGGTCAGATTTTCATATCGTTACACTGCCAATAATAAAGCAACCGGTAAGGAGATCGTGTTGAATCCGTTACAAACTCTTACCGTAGAACCCTTCCCGCAAAAACAGGGAGAAAGTTATTCAGCGACGAATGTAGCGTCGCTGCGGTTTCCCGCAGGGAGCGCCTCGGGCGATTATACGGTGGTTGAGACAATTACCAATATTGAAATGAAAGACTCCGGACTTGATTGGCGACCCGCTCCTAAACCCTCTAAACCCGCTCCGCCCACGAAACCCTCCGCGCCGTCACAACCAACCCAGCCGTCCGGTCCGGGGAGCGGGGGAACAGAGTCGTCACAACCTACGCAACAATCTAAACCCACCAAACCATCAAAGCCACCCGAGCCAACACGGCCATCTGAACCCACAAGACCGGCAGAACCGACTGCGCCTCCGGGACCTCGCCGTGAAATAGGGACGGTAACATATGCGCCGGCAGTTGCGCCGGAACCAATGATCCCTGCGCCGGAGCCGGAGTTAGCAACAGAACCGGAATTAATACCGGTTTCTGATCTCAAGGCAGCGCCGGCAGCAAGATCTACTGTAGCCGCATTGGCTCTTTCGCCGGCTTCTGTTATTGGTGGCGCGACTTCAGTCGGTAAAATTACATTAGTCAAGCCCGCGCCCGTAGGCGGTCAGGAGGTGATGTTGCTGTTGATGGCCCCCAATAACACCTTGTCGTTTCCCGCGAAAGTGACAGTGAGTGCTGGCGCAACAACCGGTATTTTTAATATCACGACCAAGGCAGTAAATTCGCCGTTGAATGTGACTATTACGGCTACGTTGGGCATGGGTAGTCCAAAGCAAGCCGCTGTATTAACCATTAACCCGACACCGATTCTAACCGTGTCCGCGTTGTCTATATCTCCGGCAACGGTTACGGGCGGTGACTCCGCAATTGGCACGGTGACGTTGAGTGGTCCCGCGCCTACCAGCAATAAAGTTGTGCGGCTATCTGCTTCGCCAAGCGATTCGCTAATAATTCCAGGGAATGTGGTTGTGAAAGCTAGTGAGACGTCGGCTACGTTTGATATTAAAACCAAAAAGGTTACATCTGCTGCGAGTGCGATTATTACAGCCACACTTGATAGCTCCCAAAAAACCGCTTCGCTTACGATCAATTCGGCGCCTGCGGTTTGCGCCGGCACATGTGTCCGCTCCGATCAGCCGGGTCCTTCGGGTATGATGGGTCAAGGAACCGATAGTTGTCCGTCTGCGAAGACCGGTTCTTATAGATGCCGGTTGTTTAGTACGTGCTATTATTACACCCCACAGGTTTGCTATGTTCCCATCCCAATTCCTCTTATATTAAATGTTTCTCCGGCATCAGTGATCAATAACACTTCCGCGGTCGGCACCGTTATTTTGGGTTATCCCGCGCCTGCCGGCGGGCAAGTTGTGCAATTGTCGGCCAACACCTCTGCTGTAACGGTTCCCACGAACGCGACAGTCCCGGCTGGAGCGACAATGGGTACTTTCGAGATTAAAACCAATACGGTGAGTTCAATCGCGCGCGCGACCATTGAGGCAACGCTGGGTAATTATCGGGGAAGTGCGACGCTTACCGTTGAACCGACTCCGCCGCCGCCAATATTCGCGTTTACTGTGTCTCCGAATAGTCTCGTGAACGGCGGATCTGCGGTCGGCACAGTGACGTTGAGTAATCCTGCGCCTGCCGGTGGTCAAGTCGCGCAGTTGTTAGCGAATCCAACAGGTACCATTACGTATCCTTCAATTGTAAGGTTTCTCGCCGGCGCGACAACGGGCACGTTTAACATTCAGGCTACTAAAAAGGTGACCGCGCCTCTTACGGTGACCATTACGGCTACGCTGAATAACTTTCAGAAAATTACTACGTTCATAGTGAATCCGACGCCTCCGCCACCCACCATGTCTGCGGTGACTGTATCCCCGGCGCAACTGGTTGGTGGCGCCGCCGCGGTCGGCACGGTCACTTTGGATAGCGTCGCGCCCGCTAACGGTCAGGTGGTGATGTTGTCGTCTAATACCTTTGGCGTCTCATTGTATGGCGACACATTCACTACTTCGTGGTATTCGTGGTCGCCGCCTCCTCCGCAAGTAACAGTGAAGGCCGGAGCTACAACGGGCACGTTTAAAATCCAAACCAATAAAGTCAGTTCACTCGTAACCGCGGTCATTACGGCCACGGCAAATAAGTCGCAAAAAACCGCTCAATTCACGATCAATCCGGCACCCGTAGCTTGCACTGACAGTGATAACGGAAGGAATTATACCGTGAAGGGATCCGTTAAAACCGCGACGTTCTCCGGAAATGATAGTTGCGACGATTCTAAGCTGGCTGAATATTATTGTCTGAATTCGCCAAGTGCATATGGCGATATGTTTGGCGTAGTCGAATATAACTGTCCGAATGGTTGCAAGGACGGGGCGTGCTTGCCGGCTCCACGCTGATGGTGTCTTGCCGGCTTTTTGTTTACGGCTTTTCCCGCACCACGATAAATCTCCGCTTCCAGCCTTTTAAGAAATCCGATTCGGAAATACTCCGGTCCTTTTTAATTCCGTACGCGGGGTCGTGATATATCACTGTGCCGTCGTCGTGAATGCCCACAACGACAATGAGGTGACCCAGCGTTGTTTTGGGATTGAACTTGTTGTGGATGGACACCATGACCGGTCCTCCGGTCAAAAATTCTTTGAGCTTCGCGAATGCGGCATCGTTTGTCGCGTTCCAGAAGTCGTAATTTTTTCCGGAAAGGCCGTACAAATCTGCCAGCGCGGCTAACCGTTTATGATTCCAGCCCACATCCTTTGTATACGCGCCAAATTCCAGCGCTTCTAACAGCAGCTTTGTTACCGACACGCGTTTTGCGGTATAGAACTCCAGCTGCATGGCTAAGCTTGCCACGCCGCAGCCCTCGCGCTGCCACTCCACCTGAGGAATGTCCTGGAATTGCGAGTAAAAGGGGACGTTGTCCGCGTGAATAATCATAGGTTATATTATAGCACTCCACGTTATTCTTGTCAATGGTAGCTAATGATGCGCTAAAAACGCTACAATAGAGTCATGTGGCAACGTATCGTACGGCGGCATCGTTTGGTTATTCTCATCATTCTCATGCTCGCCAGCATCGGCGTATTGGGCTTGTCGTATGAACAGCAATACCGCGGGAGATTTTATCCGGGCGTAATTCTTGGGGGCATTGATGTTGGCGGGAAGTCTTATGGGGACGCGCGGGCGTTGTTTGAGCGGCGCGCCGGCGAGTTCGCTGAGCACGGGCTTGATTTTATTTTTGAGCGTGGCGACAAACAAAAAGAAGTGCGGGTGCCCGCGTTTATCGCCGGTCTCACTCCCGACAACCTTGTGGTATATTTTTCGCTTGGTAATTGGGCGGCAACCATTCGTGATGCATACGCCTTCGGCCGGACGGGTTCGTTGTGGCGCCGTGGCACGGAGCAATTCGGCGCGCTTGTCTCCCGCAAAAATATTGACATGCCCGGCACCGCAAACAGAAACGCCGTGCAGTCGCTGTTGAATCGCGAACTTGTAAAGTTCTTTTCAACCGCCGCGCCGGCGCAGTTTGTTAAAAGGGGTTCGCTCATGGTCATTGCATCGGAAAAAATCGGCGAGCGGGTGGATGACGCGGAGATATTTGATGCCATAAGTCGGAACCTCGCCGTGTTCGACGCAAGCGTCATTCGCTTGCGCGCCAAAACTGAAACGCCAGAAGTGACGGCGGAAAAACTTGAGCCGTTTTTGAAGCTCGCGAATGACATCGCCAATTCGGCCCGTCTGACCTTTTATTATCGGGACGCGCGCTGGCGGGTGAATGGCGCGACGCTCGCAAGCTGGCTCACGCTCAAGAGTTCCCGCGAAATCGGTATTGATACCACGAAGCTCAAAAATTTCCTCGACAAAACCGTGGTGCCGGTTATCAACGACCCTCCGCGCAACAGCCGTTTTGAAATGCGTTCCGGCACGCTCGTCGAAACTATTCCCGGAAAATCCGGCAATGTGGTGGATATTGAGGCGACGGTGCGGCATGTGGAAAAGGTGGTGTACACGGTACAGCGTTCGTATGCCCAGAACGGTAATTTGTATCTCGCGCTCGTTTCGGCAAACGCGCAGGTGAACGTCACCGCGGATAGCGGCGCAATGGAAATCCCCATTGAAACCATTGAAGCCAATCCGGAGATCACTAAAGCGACTATTGAGGAATATGGCATTCGGGATCTTGTCGGCTCCGCGAAAACAAGTTTCAAGGGAAGCAGTTCCGACCGGCGGCATAACATTGAAATCGGCGCCGCGAAGTTGAATGGCATACTCATCGCGCCCGGGAAAGAGTTTTCCGCGGTCACCTCCATCGGCACCACTAGCGAGGCGGAAGGGTTTCTTCCCGAATTCGTCATCAAAGAAAATAAAAGCGTCAAAGAATTGGGCGGCGGACTTTGCCAGGTGGCGACAACGCTTTTTCGGCTCGCGTTAAATGCCGGACTTCCGGTCACGGAGCGGACTAACCACCGCTACGTTGTGTCATATTACGGGCCGGGGCTGGACGCAACCATCTACGACCCGAAGCCGGATTTGAAGTTTGTGAACGATACGGATACGTATTTATTGTTGCAGGGAAGAGTGGAGGGCGATGAGGTAGTGTTTGAGCTGTATGGCCGGCGGGATGGGCGGTTGGCGTTGATTTCTGATCCGATATTGACGGATGAACTACCGGCGCCGGACGTAAATTATGTTGCCGCTCTCGATTTACCCGTCGGAGAGATTCAGTGCAGCGAGACGCCGCGCAAGGGGATTACCGCCGATGTCACCTATACGGTGCGCTATGTATACGGAGAAATAAGGGAACAGAAATTTCACAGCGTGTATCAGCCGTGGCAACGCATTTGTCTTGTGGGATTACTGCAGTAAATGCAAGCGCCGGCCCCGCATTTGCGAGACCGGCGTCTTGTGCGACGAACCTATCGGCAACCGCGGTCGCGGCGCCAGCGATGATCGTTTCTGGGCGGCGGATCGCAGCGCGGCGGAGTATACCTCGGCGGGTTGTGCCGCGGACGGTTCCAGTTGTCACTGGGGCAGGCTCCCTGCTCGTGGCGGTAACCGCACCGTCCGCAGCGGTCGTATTCCACGCCGACGTTGACGCGCCAATCGATGCCATTGCAACCGACGGCGCCGAGGCCGAGGGCGATGGCAAAACCGAGACAGAGCACGACGCGCTTCATGGGGTTCTCCTTTCAAAAAAACCAATCGAAGCACCGATCTACTATAGCACAAGCATGCGGAAAATGAAAAGCGCTTGGTTTATTCAGTTCGTCAGTCGGCATTAATAACATTCCGACATTCTCAAGAATGTCGGAATGTTATTAATCGTCTTTGAAAAGTATGCGGGCGAAGCGGAGGTCGTCGAAGGAATATTTTTCCCGGAAATGTTGAAACACCGGCGTCAATTTTTCGTGTCCGATGGTGTGAAACGCGGCGTGGATTTCCGGCAGGGCGTTTTTTAATTCCGTGGATATAAATGTGGCGAGTTCTGCTTGCGTCACGGCGCCTTTTTTATAGAGATCGGTAATGTGCGCGCAGACCGTTCCCGGCGTGAGGTTCCGGATTGCGGCAACTTCGGCGATTGTTTTTCCGCTTTGAAGCAGCGCATGCGTCATGGCAATCGTCGGTTGTTTTGCCCCGCCCCGAGCCCCGTTTGTTTCCATGTTTTTTTGTTTCATTGTTTCATTGCTCGCTGTATTGCCTCCGCACGCGAGAATAAAATCCCTATGCGCCGCCGCGGCGGTTTCCGCGGACGTGGCGCTCTGTGCGTGTGCCGCCACAACCGATGCGCCGCGGAATGCTTCGTCTTTCACGAGTATCTCCGGATGCACCTGAAACGCGCGTTCATTCCAGCCCAAAAGATGCAGTCCCGAAAGTTGCCGCACGCGGGAGAGTGCCACATACCCCTGGCCGAATTCAAACACATTCCGTAAATCCATCACCGCTTCGTCCAAACTCATTCCTTGGCTTTTATGCACGGTGATTGCCCAGGCGAGGCGCAACGGAATTTGTTTGATGCGCGCGAGCGGCCGGTCGTTTTCCTCTATCATCCACTCCACCGGCTCAACTTCAATGCGTTCCCTTCGGCGTGTTTCCACTATCGGGTAACCGTCATGCGCGCTAAAACCCACCACTACTCCCAGCGTGCCGTTCACATAACCCTCCTTCTGATTATTCTTTGTGAACATCACCGCCGCGTTGATTTTCAAGAATAGCGTTTCCGGCGAAAGGCAGTTTTTGATGAGTGTAGCCGCGAGCTTCGGCGCTCCCTGTGAGGTCATCAAAAATGAATTTTCGTGACCCGGGAGGCGCTTGAGCATCTCCGCATTGATGCGGTCTACGTCGGCATTATGCGTGAAAAGTTTCGGCGCGTTTTTCGGCGCGGTCGCCAGTGAAGTCATTCTTTTTGCGATGTGCGCGAGGTGCGTTTCGTTAAATATGTTTTGCCTGATGGCGGAAAGCACGCCGAGGAATTCCGGGTCATCCTGCCGGTGCTGTTCCTCGAGGTAGCACACCGTGAGGTTGGCGTCTCCCCAAGCGGTTGAGTCATACGCGAACACCGGCGGGTTGTCGTCGGCAAATGATGCTTGCCCGGCTTCTGCTTCCCGCCGCTTCACAATCGGAGGAAGCTGGAAAAAGTCGCCCACCAGCACCACTGGCAACCCGCCGAACGGTTCTGTTTTTGATAAAACTTCCCTACATGCGGCGTCTACCATCGTCAACGTGTTTGCGGAAAGCATGGACACCTCGTCAATAATCAGCACCTTCGCGCGGCGCATGCGTTTCACCACGCGCTCATTTGCGGCTATCATGCGCAGGTCATATTTTGTGAGCGCTTCTTTGATGCCAATGCCGCTCCACGCGTGGATGGTCATGCCGCCGATGTGCGTCGCGGCTATACCCGTTGAAGCGGTGATTGCCGGCTCAATATCGTGCTCGTGCAGCCAGCGTACATAGTGATTCACCGTGTGCGTTTTCCCGCTGCCCGGCTCGCCGGTCAAAAATACATTCGCTCCGGTCTTCAATATTGTGAGCGCCTCCTCTTGTGTCATGCACCAAGTGTAGCAGAATTTTCTTCGTCATTGCGAGGCGGTGCACAAATTGGAGATTAGCGAACGGTGTAGTAAAATTAAAATATGGCTCAGCAAGGAATGTTTAATGCCGCACTCGCCCTTCTTCTTTTCTTGATTTATTTTTTGCCGACCATTATTGCCGGCTTCAGTGGGAAGCGGAATGGCTGGGCGATTTTTGCATTAAACTTTTTTCTCGGGTTTACATTTATCGGCTGGATTATTGCGCTGGTGTGGGCATTAACAAAAGATAGCGTCCAAGTGGAGATAAAATAGAGTTAGTGTATGACCCTCGGCAACATATTCAAGCTCATCATTTCCATTGTCGTCTCCGAACTCGCCGGCGTGATCGGCGCGTTATATACGACTCCGGCGATACAATCCGGTTGGTATGCCGGCCTTATCAAACCCGCCATCAACCCTCCGGCGTGGGTGTTCGGTCCCGCGTGGACAACCCTCTACGCGCTGATGGGTATTTCGCTTTTCCTCATCTGGAAAGAACATTCTAGCATTCTGCAGAATGTTAGAATGTTCCGAATATGGAAAATCGGCGTCGCGGTATTTTTTATTCAACTTGCGCTTAACACTCTCTGGTCAGTTATCTTTTTCCGTCTTCATTTACTTGGTGGAGCGTTTATTGAAATCATCTTCCTCTGGCTCGCTATTCTTGTCACTATCATCGCGTTCGCCAAAATTTCCCGCCCCGCGGCATACTTGCTTTTACCCTATATCCTTTGGGTAGCTTTCGCGGCGTACTTGAACTACAGTATTTGGGCGTTGAATGTGCTTTAACGACTAAATAACATTCCGACATTCTCAAGAATGTCGGAATGTTATTTTATAGATTTACGGGTGTATAATGAAATTAATGAATATATTATTTCAAGATTTTTTCGCTAATCTTTCCGGCGTGTTTCGCGGGCGGAACTTGTATTGGCACTTGCTCGCCGTTCTGTTGACGCTCGGGCTGGTTCTTTCCGGATTTGATTGGTATTACGCGACTATAACCCGTGGCGGCGTTGTCGCAAAAATTTTATTCCCCGCAGTTTTTTTCGGCGGTCTTTTGCCGATTATTTTGCCGCTCGTTATCGTGACGCTCGGGGCGGTGAAGCGGAGCGCTTATACCATCCGTGCCGGCTGGGCGACGGGGCAAGCGGCCATCGTCGGATTACTTGCTTCATTTTTCTATAAAGCACTCACGGGCAGGGCGCATCCGGAATTGATATCGGCGGCGCTTGGCGACATTTCGCGCGTGTTCCATTTCGGATTTTTACGTGGCGGAGTATTTTGGGGCTGGCCATCTTCGCACACTACCGTTGCCTTTGCCGTCGCGGCGGCGCTTGCGACGCTGTATCCGAAAAATACATACGTCGTATATCTCGGATTTTTGTATGCGCTGTACGTCGGATTTGGCGTTTCTATGAGCATCCACTGGTTTTCGGATGCCGTCGCCGGCGCTATTATCGGCATCGTTGCCGGGGTAACCATCGGCAAAAGTTTTCTTAATCCGAAAATATAACATTCCGATATTCTTGAGAATGTCGGAATGTTATGGTACGCTGGAACGATGAAAAATTCAAAACAGCTTGAGCGGCACTTCAAGGGTGCGGCGAATCATTCGCGTATCGATATTTTGTTTTTGATTTCCGGAAACCCCGATATTACCGTGGAGGGAATTGCTGAAGGGACGCACAAAAATTTTAAAACGGTTTCCGAGCACACTAAGCGGCTGGTTCACGCCGGCCTTGTGAATAAAAGCTATCGCGGCCGGAACGTGCTTCATGCCCTTTCGCCGTACGGAATAAAGTTTGTTCACTTCATAAAAACGTTCATTTAACATTCCAACATTCTTGAGAATGTTGGAATGTTAAATACGGATTTTAAAATTATGCAAATACCCAGACGAAAATCTGATTTATTACGGAAGCGGGACAGCGGACCGGTGTATTTGACTGCGGAGGGACTGGCCGCGATGCGGGAGGAGTTGGCGCACTTGAAACAAGTGTTACCGGCACGCATCGCCGAGACGGCGCGGACTGCGGCGTATGGCGACCGGTCGGACAATGCCGAATACAAAGAAGCGAAAGGGACGCTGCGCCGCACGCACTGGCAGATCTTAAACATTGAGGAGCAGCTAAAACGCGTTGAAGTTATTTCTTCGGGTGTGAATGCCTCCGGCACTGTGCAGCTTGGTTCTACGGCGGTGCTTGAGCACAACGGAACGCAAACAACATTTCATATCGTCGGACCGCTCGAAACCGATCCTGACGCGGGACGCATTTCTCATTTGTCGCCGCTTGGGAGCGCGCTCATTAATCATGCCAAGGGCGAAATCGTTACCATCCAAACGCGCGGCGGAGCGCAGACATATCGCATCGCAGAAATCCGATGATATACGATGTTGTGATTATAGGAGGAGGGCCCGCGGGGATGATGGCGGCGGGAAGGGCGGCGGAGCGCGGCCGTTCGGTGTTGTTGTTGGAAAAAAATTCGGGATTGGGCAAAAAGCTGCTTATCACCGGCGGCGGCAGGTGCAACGTGACGAATAATAAACAGCAGGTTCGCGAGATGCTCCTTCAGTACAACGGAAGCGACCAATTTCTTTTTTCCGCGTTCGCGCAGTTTAGCGTCAAGGACGCGCTGGAGTTTTTTAATGCACGAGGCGTTGCAACAAAAGAGGAGAATGAAGGAAGAATGTTTCCGGTATCGGATAGCGCAAAGTCGGTTTGGGACGCGCTGGTGCAATACATGAAGGAAGTCGGCGTGAATATTCAGGTGGGCGTCGCGGTTACCGGTCTAACGGTTGATAAGGCAACCGGACACGTGATTGTTAAAACTAAAACCGGAGCGCCTATTGCCGCAAAATCGTGCGTGGTAGCGACTGGTGGCGTTTCGCGACCCGAGACCGGGTCAACCGGTGAGGGATTCCGGTGGCTGCAAAAATTGGGGCACAAGATTCTTCCGAATGATCAGGCACTTGTTCCGGTGGCGCTTACTGACCTGTGGGCAAAAAAACTCGGCGGCGTGACGCTGAAGGACATCAAGCTTACGGCGTTTCAGGGCGGATCGCCCCAGGCAAAAGCAAACGGCAAACTGCTGTTCACGCACTTTGGCGTTAGCGGTCCGACGGTGTTAAATATGAGCAAAGAAATAGGCGAGCTTCTGAAATACGCCGAAGGTCCCGAGGTATCCCGAGGGAGCGCGGTGACGATTGAGATTGATTTGTTTCCGAAGACGAATCTTGGCGCGCTCCGTAAGCAGCTGCAGGCGCTGTTGGTCGGCGAGAGTAACAAAAAACTTAAAAACATATTGAGCAAGCTGATTCCTTCGGCGCTTGTTGCGGCGCTTTTGGAGATCGCGAAGATCAACGGCGAAACAGCAAGTCACAGCGTGAGTACAGAGGAACGAAAAAACTTGGTTGCGCTAATGAAAGCGACTCCGCTCCATGTTTCGGGCTTGCTCGGCGCGGACAAGGCGATTGTTTCTTCCGGCGGCGTGGCACTGCAAGAGGTGAACTTCAAGACCATGCAATCGCGCCTTATCCCTAATCTGTATCTTGTTGGTGACGTGCTGAACGTTGACCGGCCGTCGGGAGGATATAGTCTGCAGCTTTGTTGGACAACGGGGTATGTCGCGGGGAACAGTTGTTAGCGGGATTTTTCCCGCGGCGCGTGATATATTAGATGTACGGAGTTCATTTTATGTTTATCAAAAAATATATCGCGTACGCGAAGGACAATCCCTATGGTTATTGGTTCAAAGCAAAGCCATACGGCTGGGGCTGGACTCCGGTGCGGTGGCAGGGGTGGCTGACACTGCTGGTGTTTATCGGGCTTATGGTGTTGAACTTTTTTCGCATTGACGCGCAGTCGTACTCCGTAAGCGACACCGTGCGACCGTTTGTTATCCAGAACGTTATTTTGGTTATCATTTTGCTCGCGGTTTGCTGGAAGACCGGTGAACGGCCGCGTTGGATGTGGGGTCTGCCGGATCCGAATGAAAGTAAAAAAATGGACGGCGCATAAGAGTATAATGAAATTATTATGAAAGGATTTGTCGCAAACATCGAAAAACTTTCGCTCGAGAACGACTATTTTCGGAAGGTGCTGTATACCGCGGAACACAGCCAGCTTGTGGTGATGAGTTTGAATCCGGGAGAGGAAATCGGCGCGGAGGTGCACCATCTTGATCAGTTTATTCGCGTGGAAGCGGGGACCGGCAAGGCAATTTTAGATGGCGCGGAGCATGCGTTGAGCGATGGGGTTGTCGTGATTGTCCCTTCCGGGGCAAGACACAATATTGTGAATACGTCCGTCGACAAGCCGATGAAATTATATACGCTGTACGCTCCGCCGAACCATCGCGACGGAGTGATTCACCGCACGAAAGCAGACGCGGAGAAAGACGAGGAAGCGTTTGACGGAAAAACAAGCGAATAACCACCACCACATGGAACCAATAACAAAAACGGAAGTGCTGAAATTCCTGCGCGCGCATCCCGAGTGCGTACTGGCGACGGTTTCGCCCGAGGGAAAACCGGAAGCGGCCACCGTGCTTTTCGCGGTTGATGACGACTTTGTGTTTTATTTTGGCACGTTCGAGAAATATCGGAAGTATCAGAACTTGGCAAAAAATAAACAGGCGGCGATTGTGGTCGGTGCAACGGTTAAAGAGCCGAAGAGCGCGCAAATTGAAGGCGTGATGGAGCCGATTGAACATGAAGCGGATATCACGAAGACGAAGATATTTTTCGCGGAACAGAATCCCGCGATGAAACCGTTTTTTGCATCACCTCTTAAGTTTTTTAAGTTACACCCCGCATGGTTGCGGTTTCTTGACGAAACAAAAAGCGAGGCGGAAAATTTTCAGCAGATTATTCCGTAATACGATATTGTTAAAGACTTAATTATAGAAAGTTGAGCTGTTTCCGTTCGCGTTGCCGGTGACGAATCAAGCGTACTTACATCGCTTCGCCGCCCATATCTTTAATTCGCTGTATGAGACGGTTGAATAGCGCATTGAGCGCGTCAAAAATGCGTTGTTGCGCGACGTTGATTTGTCCGGCGTGGATTGACGGGTTTTTTGTAGTTAACAGATACACATCGAGCGGTATCGTTACCGTCGCTCCTTCTTCCCCGGCGGCGTTCACGGGAGTCATGCGTATGGTATAGCGTCGTGGGTCAAGCAATAGCTTGATCGTCTGGGATCGGTTCACGCTTTGCTTGAACATGAGGTTGCCGTCCGCGTCATACACCTTCACTAACACCAGGCTTTTCCCGGAGGTGATGTATGAAAAATTATTGAATGACGGGATACGCAGGGTAACAACAAATTGATCTTTTATGCGCCCCAACTGCTCAATGTTAACCTCGCTTGCCGCAAACGCGGCGGGAGTCCAGATGCGCGATTCCACGCAAAACTCCGCGTTGTTTTGGTGCGTATAGCAAAGCTGTACGGGAAGTTCCGCGTTTGAAGGCCAGGGAAAACGAAAAGTGGTCAGCTCTTTATTGCGCTCGACGGCGAAGGGAATGTGGCGATGATTTTCGCTTTGATGAAGGGTAAACCGTTCAAGCTCGGCATCTTCTGGCGATTTGAATTGAAGAATCGCATCGCAAGAAGTGGACGTGCAATGTTCGGCGCGCAGCGCAAGATCGCGTGGGATATATGCGCGGGAGGCATACCGCGCCGCGAAACCTCCTTGCAGGCGTCGCACAAATCCTGAAAGACCAGCGCCACCGGAATTAGTAGAAGCGGCGGCGACTGTGGTGTTCAGAAAAATTGAGACGGTATTGTCGGAATAATTCGCAACCGCAAGATCTAACTTGTTGTCGCCGCTAAAATCGGCGGCGCGGACGAATGTCGCCGTTGTTCCCGCGGCAATGCTTGTTGCCGCGCCAAAGGTGCCGTTTCCCGCGCCAATAAGCACGGAAACGTTGTTGGAGGTGTTATTCGCAGTTGCGAGATCCGCATTTCCATCACCGTCAAGATCTGCGGAAGTTATTGACCACGGATTTGTCCCGACGGTGTAATTTGTCGCCGAACCAAATGAACCGTCACCAACGCCGAGAAGCACGGAAACATTGTTGTCAAAATAATTCGCGGCGGCAAGGTCTTGGTCGCCGTCTCCGTCAAAATCTCCTGACGTAATAGAAACCGGATCGTCGCCGACCGCTTTAGAGCTTACCGTAAAGCTTCCACTACCGTTGTTGAGACCGATAGAAATTGAATCACCGTCTCCGTTGACGTTGGCGAAGTCAATGTCGGTATCGCCGTCAAGATCAAGGGCGACGATAAAGGTAGGTGCGGCACCAACCGTAGCCGCTAAGCTAACCACGCCGAAAACACCGCTACCGTTGTTTAAAAGAACGGTGACGGCATTATTGGCGTTCGTTACCAAGATATCTTTGCCGTTGGCGCCGTTGATATCTCCAAGCGCGAGCCCTGAAGGAAAGTCCGCTAACACGGCTCCATAATTAACCGCGTCGGCGAATAAACCCGCGCCATCACCGATGAGCACGGAGACAGTGATGACGCCACCGTTTGCCACCACAAGGTCTTGTTTGTTATCCCCGTTTAAATCTGCGGCGGCGATTGCGACCGGAGTGGAGCCGACCGTAAAGTTAGTTCTTGCGCCGAATGTTCCGTCGCCAACACCTAAGAATACCGATATATTACTACTCCCGGCATTTACGATCGCGAGATCGTTTATTGCATCACCGTTAAAATCGGCGATAACCGTGTCTCGAGGATTGGTTCCGGGCGTGATGTTTGTCGCCGATCCGAATGTCGCGGCCGCCTCGGCACTCGCGACGGGCAGGAGTGCCGCAAGCGCGAGTAAAAATACAAAAAGACTAAGGAGTTCAACGCGTTTAGTAAACCAATTCATTTGTCGTGGGCATCGGATTTCTTTTAAGGAGGCAAATGCACTCATTATTTATAGTATAGCATGCGTGAAACGGTTTTTGTGATATGATGAATGGTATGAATTTCTTTGCCGAACATTATTACTTTTGGACGCCGCGCAATAAAAAATCGTTGTACGTGGGCGTGCTGCTTTTGGCGATGGCGATGCTTATCCAGGCGTACGCAGGGCAGTATTCGTATCACAAAGCGATTTCTGCCGCTGCCGCGGAGGATACGCTGCTGGATATCTTGCCTGCCGTCAATTTGGGCTGGCTTATCGTGCAGGGGTCGCTCATTTCCATTCTTATCGCTATGTTTTTGCTTGTCCGCTACCCGTATCATTTTCTGTTCGGGCTCAAAGTGACCGCGCTTTTTATTGTTGTCCGCGCGGTGTTTATGACGCTGACGCAGATCGGTATTTATCCGGAGGGGGTTGATTTCAAGTTGAGCGTCGGTTCCGGTATTTACAACTTTTTTAATTTTCCCGGTAATTTCTTTTTTTCCGGGCATACCGGACTACCGTTTTTGATGGCGCTGGTGTTTTGGCACGAACGGCCGCTCCGGGCATTTTTTCTTTGTTTGTCGCTGGTGTTCGGTGTCAGCGTGCTGCTCGCGCGAGTGCATTATTCCATTGATGTGTTTGCCGCGCCATTTATTGCGTACGGGATTTTTAAAATCGCGCAATGGCTGTTTAATGGAGACTATCTTATTTTGCTCAAGGATTACGAAGGGTAGTAGTGTTTTGCGCGCGTGCTATAATGGAAGCAGGCTTCTTTTTTAGCGAGGTGCATGATGCTCAGGCAGTCGTTGGCGCTGTTTGCCGTCGGAGTAGCGGCGTTTGTCGGGATTTTGGCCGCGTTGAACGCGGCCGACGAGAAGACGAACGGCAAGGACGTCTTCTTGAAATACAAGTGCGACAACTGCCACTCGGTTTCCTCGGCCGGCATCGAGGGGAAGAACAAGAAGATGGTCGCCCCCGACCTTCTTGACGTGACCGCGCGGCACGAGGCGGAATGGATTCCGCGTTTCATCCGCAAAGAAGAGGGCGCCGGTCATGTCCGTTGTGACAAGGTCCCGAAGGAGCGCGACGGCAAGCCGCACATGCTGAAGTTCGCGGGAACGAAGGAAGAAGAGGACGCGCTTCTCGCATGGTTTGCGGAGCAGCGGACAAAGGAGGAGGAGGAGGAGAAGAAGTGAGTTGCTGACCTTCGGTGTGTGCGATGGGCTTGCCTGGCGGCAGGCCCATTTCTTTTCGCGATATCTTCCCACGCTATTGTGCGCGGCACTCGTGGTATACTTGTACACATGTGACCGCGACTTGTTTCTGGCGGGATGAATATGGAAAAAAACGAACTTATTTTTCTTGATACCGAAACAACCGGCAACGACGTTGCGAATGACCGGCTGGTTGAAGTTTGTTATAAAGTCCCAGATGGAATACATAAGGGATATTTCAAGCCGCCTCTACCGATGTCGGTTAAAGCCATGAGTATCACAAACATTTCAAACCGGATGTTGATGGATAAAGAGCCGTTTCGCGACAGCCATTTGCGCGCCGACCTTGAAGCGCGTCTCGCAGAGGGGATTTTGGTCGCGCATAATGCCAAGTTTGACTGCGCGATGCTTGAAGCTGAAGGGCTCTCTGTTCCGCGGCGTATTTGCACCTTCCGCGTCGCAAGACACCTGGATTCGGAAAATCTCATCCCGGAATACAACCTGCAGTATTTGCGGTACCAGCTTGATCTTGATGTTCGCGGCGCGGGTGCCCATGACGCCAAAAGCGACGTGAAGGTGCTTTACGCGCTCTTTAATTGGCAGCTCAAAGAAATGAAAAAGGGTGGGCTCACGAAAGCAAAAGCGATTGAGGCGATGCTGGATGTTTCTTCGCGGCCAACGCTTTTCAAGCTTTTCCCGTTTGGAAAATATAAGGACAAGAAAATTGAGGAGGTGGTAAAAACCGACCGCGCGTATTTGGAATGGCTACTGAATAAAAAGTATGAAGAGGGCGGGACGGACGAAGACTGGATTCACACGTTGAAATATTATTTAGCTCGCGTACTATAATATATTTTGGATATTTATGAGTGATACGACGCACACGCAGGCAAATGCGCGACGGGGATTAGTTATTCCTGCCGTGTTATTTTTTGCCGGAGCCGCGGTCGGGATTGCCGGCGGATACACGTTTGCGTTATCCGGCAACACCGGCGTGACATTTGGCGAAGATTTATATCAGCAACATCAGTATAAATTTATCAATCCGCTGCTTGCATGTAATGCGACCGATGCGGTGACTTCGGCAGAATTTCGCCCGCTTGAGTCAGAGTTAAAAAGCGCGATACAGCGGTTAGCCGAAGGATCGGGCGCTACCGTTTCGTTGTATTTTAAGGAATTAAATAGCGGCCATCAGACCGCGATAAACGAAAATACGCGGTACGCGCCGGCGAGCTTGCTGAAGGTTCCTATTATGATGGCATTCTATAAAATCGCGGAATTCAAACCCGAAATTCTCGCTCGGACGTTGACGTATGCCGGGAGCGTCGATTTAAATCTGGAGGAAAATTTTATGCCTGACAGGTTTATTCAGCCCGGGAAAACATATACGGTCGCCGAGTTGATTGAATATATGGTTATTGATTCCGACAACAACGCAATGATGCTGCTCCGAGAGGTGATTGATGAATTGGCGCTCAATGAGGTGTTTATTGATTTGGGGTTGACGGTGCCGACCGTGGGAGATGATCCGGATTTCATCAATGTAAAAAATTACTCGCGTTTTTTCAGAGTATTATATCACGCGACGTATTTGAGCCGTGAGAGTTCGGAAAAAGCGCTGGAGCTTTTGACGCGGGATAAACCGTTTAAAGGCATTGTCGGCGGCGTGCCCTCGGACGTAACGGTCGCGCAAAAATTTGGTGAGCGGGGTTTTGTGACGAGCTCGGGTGATGTTACCGATCGTGAACTTCATGATTGCGGCATTGTCTACGACCCGGATGGTCCTTATCTGCTCTGTGTCATGACGAAGGGAAGAGCGAGTTTTGAAAAGCTCACGGATATTATCCGGAAAATCTCAACCGTTGTGTATGAATATCGTCGGCGCGGCGCATGACGCTTCGCGCTGTGTTATGCTGAACATATGATGGAACTACAACATAAAAAAGTAGCGCTGACGTTCGGTGTGTTTGTCGGAGGGTTGCACGTGGTCTGGAGCGCGCTTGTGGCGTTGGGTTGGGCACAGGGGCTTTTAGACTTCATCACCACGCTGCATTTCATTAATAACCCCGTTGCAGTCGGACCGTTTTCGTTCGGCATCGCGGCATTGCTCGTCGCGGTTACGTTTGCCGTGGGTTACGCGGTCGGTTGGGTGTTCGCTTCGGTTTGGAATAAGATGCATGCGCAATCGTAAGGGATTGGCGTCAGTTAACGGTGAAGCGGTATGCCTTAAAGGCGGCGCGTCCCGCGTCGTCAGCCGCGGTGAACTGCGGGTTATTTTTGTTGGCGATAAATATTTTTTCAATATTTTCCGCGGCCCCGACATGCGCGCGTTTTAATGGCGCGCCATTCTCGGCTTTGACGAAATACAACGCGACATTTTTAAACATCGCGGTGTTACCGGTTTTTTGCGCCTCAAGAAACACGCTTGCGGGCATGATGGGAATGCCGTGGTAATATTGTCGGCGGCTGAAGAGCCAGAGCATCGGGCCGACGGCAAGGTTGTCGTCGTAAATGATGCCCGAGGGAGGAATCGTTGCCGGAATGTTACGCGCGTATGTTTGTATGACGCTGTCCAGTGTCGGGCTCGGGTGGCGGGGAACATTTACCGGTCGGGCGCTGCCGAAGACGCCGTCCAGGTACCGGTCAAGCTGTACCACACCGTAGTTCGGCGTATCGGTGAATTGCGCCTTAACAGTGAACACGGTTTCGCTCGCGATGATGATTCCCAGCGCTACCGTGAGTACCTCTCGTTTTGGAAATCGCTCGGTGCATCGGAGTATGGCGAATGACGCGAGTGGAATGATTGAAATAATGTATAGCGCGGTGAATCGCGGAGCGGAGCCGACGGCGATAAGTAAGAACGTGATGCTTGCGCCGGTGAAAAGTACGAGTGACAGCGCGTTTCGCGCCTGCCTACCGGTAGGAATGGCGCGGCGCGCGCCTGTCGCAAGAATGACGCCCGCCGTTCCGAGTATCAGCAGTAACGGCGAGTATAGCGCGCGGAGATTCATGAAAATACGCGAGAAGGACTCTTGTGTTTTGCCGGAATCACCCTGCCAATACGGCGGCATTTTTCCGAAGAGATATGAGAATTGAAGGTCGAAATGGCCGAAGGTTTTGTAAAGCATGATGTTGTAGATGACGACGGGCGCGAACAGTATGGCGGCGAGCAGCGCCGCCGCGTACATGCGCCAATTTTTAAACAGTGCCGGCTGTTGCAGCGCGATGACTGCGAGATACGCGGGCATGAGAAAAATTCCGACATATTTGGTGAGGAGTACCAAGCCGAACGTCGCGCCGAACGCAATCCAGCGGCGCGGGTTTTCCATAAATCGCAGGAAGGTTAGTATGTTCAGGAGTGAGAGCGCGATAAGCACAGACTCCATCATTGCAAGTCGTGAAATAAAAACATGCGCAAAATTTACGCTGATGAGCGCGGCGGCGATAAGGCCCCCGATGGACATCGGGGAGAGGCCGTTTAACGTCAGTTCGGGGAAAATATTTTTGAATAATCTCCGGACGACAAAAAAGATGAGCAGTATTGACGCGATACCGGCAAGCGCCGAGGGGATGCGCGCGACGAGCAGTGAGTCGCCGAGCATCGCGAAGCAGATGTGCTGAATCAGGAAAAAAAGCGGCGGATGGTCGTGGAACGAAAGTTTTGTCCACCACGGTAGCGGGTTATTCTCGAACCAGTGGACCGGTGTCGGCTGGGCGGCGCTTTCAAGGTAGTCCAAATATCCGATGGAGCGGAATGCGTAGAGCCCTTCGTCGAAGGTTAGTTCGGCGGAGCCTAAATTCCAGAGCCGGAATCCCGCGCCGATGATGACGATGCCGATGAGCGCGATGGCGACGCGATGTTTTGCGAAGAAGTTCATATCAGATGTTCAGACGGAAGACGTTGAACACCGTAACGCCCTCTGCGTTTTTTATTTCATCTACCGGAGCGGCTACGCGCGCAATTTCTTCCGCGGCACGCGTGCGCGCGTCGCTCGCCGGTATTGCCGTCATGACGCTTTCGTTTGCTGCCGTGATGATGGTCACATCCGTAAACCCGAGCGTGCGGTAGAAGCCCGCTCCTTGCCCGCGCATTTTTTCCGAAAACTGCGTCAGTGAATGGATCGGCGCGAAGTTGTACAAACGGCGGCGTTCAAAAATCCATACCCACGGGAACCATTGCATGCGGTCATCAAAAATCAAGAGGTGTGTTTGGATTGGTTGCGTGGGATTCTTCGCGAGCGCCGCGCGGATGCGTGATTCTTGGTACGCGGCAAGCTGCGGCTCTTCGGAAAAAATGACGATGGTGGAGAGTTCGGGGTGTTCGGCGTAGAAGTTTTTGACATATGACTCCAGCGCCGCAAATCCCGTGAACGCGGGGCGGTTTTTCGCGAGAAGGAGGGGATTCGCGATGAGCGGCGTCGGCAGAAGCTGGCTTTGCGCGGCAAAAATAATCTCCCATAATCCCGCGAGTGTTACGACGGTGATGAATAGCACCCTTGTTTTATTGTTCGCGGCGGCGGATTGCCATAGCCGGGTTGTGCCGATGCCGACAACGAGCGTCACAAACGGCAAAAGTACCGTTCCGAAATGGTCGTCGCCGGAAGTGATGCCAAGCATGACCAGCGCCCAGAGCCCGCCGAGTCCGAAAAGCGCATATGTCGCGCGCGTTTCGGGGCGTTGCCATGCACGCATCGCGGCCGCGGCAAGCGCTGCGAGTAAGAGCGCGATGAATCCCGCGCTTGCATTGCGGATGCCGAGTGATGCCGCCACCGCGGCGATATTGAAATTTTTTGTTGCTACGCGCGTCAGAACCTTAAAATCTTCCGGGTGTTGCCCCGTGAGCGTTGAAAGCGCCGCGTCAACATGTCCGCGCGTGCGGAACATCATCATGTTGTAGATGATGATGGGGGAGATGAGGATGAGTATTGTGGCGCACCCGGCGTAGAACCATTTTTCTTTCCACGCTCGTCGCTGCCACGCGAGTAACGCGACGAGGAACACCGGTCCCATAAAGAGGAATGTGTATTTGGTGAGCAGTCCCGCGCCTACGCACGTCCCCCACCACAAATAATTTTTCGGGGCATTTTTTGCTTTGATGAAAAAGTATAGGGCAAAAAGAATTTCCGGAACGAGAAATCCTTCCAAATATCCGATGCGGGAAATCCAGATCGCGTAATTTGAAACCGCGAGTGTCGCCGCGGCGACAAGCCCCGCTGTTGTGCCGGCCGTGAGCGTTCCTAAAAGGTATGCGCCGTATATGGCAAGTACGCCTGCGGCGACAAACGGTAATCGCGCGGCAACGGCGTTATCGCCGAAGAGCTGAAACGAAATCCATTGCGTAATAAAAACGAGCGGCGGCGCGTCGTGGAAGGAAAGTGATTGCCACCACTGCGAGGTTGGAAACCAGGAGACGGGCGTGGATTGCTTGTTGGTTGAGGCGACGTAGTCAACGTAGTCGACAGAACGTAGCGAATAGAGCGCGTCGTCTGATGCAATGTCGGGAAGCGAAAGATTCCAGAGGCGGAGTCCTAATCCCAGCGCGAGAATGCCAAGGAGTATATATATGGTAGCGTGGCGGTTCATGTATCTTATGATACGGGTGTTTCATGCCTGTTGCCAATATATATAGATAGAAGGGACCCTGCCGGCGATGTGGCGCGTTGACGGCGACGTTTTATATATCTTATATTGAGGACAGCACTCGGTAACTGATTTCACTGTGGAGGTGAGCGATGTATCGTCGCAGTGCGGAACACGAAGATAGGGCAGAGCGTAGTGCCGCGACTGTCATGGATCATTGGAAGATTTCCAAGGATCCTGTGGTGCCGCGCATTTGCGTTGTGCTCGGAGGAGCCGGCTGGGGAGATGTGTCCGTCATGCAACCGGAACGCTCCTTTTTCCTCGTGCCCACCGAGGACTACAATCGTAGGCCGATTCTCATGGCCTTCTCGGGGCTGAAGGAGTTGTCGGATCACAAGCGCGTGGTGGAGTACGGTCACGTGTCCGGCAAGGAGGTGCTGATATTGAAAGGCCGCGTGCATATCAATGAGGCGCTGGCGCATCCGGAGTATGCGTTTTACGCGCGGCTGCAGATTGAGATGCTCATCAAGATGGGGTGCCGTACGTTTATCCTCACGAGCGCCGCCGCGAGCTTCCGCGAAAACGTGAAGCTTGGCGACATCATTGTTGCAAGCGGATTTTCGGGACATTCTGCTCCGAACATGCCGCTCGAGGCGGACGAGAAGCCCGAACCGGAGCGGGTGTTGGACCCCGAACTGCAACATCTGGCGTGCGAAGTGGGGAAGAGCGCCGGACTTCGGATTTACGGAGGCGGCGTGGTCATGGTGCGTGGCCCTTTGGTTCCGACACTCTCGCATGACGTGAATCATTTGTGCGATTCGGGCGCCGATGTCACTGTGACAAGTATCCTTCCCGAGGCGACGTTCGTGGCGCTTTATCCGAATACGCGGGCGGTGGGGCTCTCGTCTGTTTCCATCGCTGCCGACGGGACGAAGTACGTGGCAACTCCCGAATACACGGCGAAGCGCGGCGAGCTGCTCCAAAACATGATTGCGGGGCTGTAACGACAACGTAGGCGACAACAAGGGGGCGGAATCCGGATTCGGACCGCCCTCTTTCTTTTTCTGGTTTTGTCATTCGTTCATTCCCTCCAAAGGCGGGCAGGCGCGCGAATGAACGAATGACGGAGTCGGCAGATAGGTCAAATTTACGTTTTTCATGAATTTGCATCATAATAAAACTATGTCCGGTCTCTCCGACATGATGAAGTTTATTGAGTTGACACACCGCTTGCAGCAGGTGCGGCGGACGATTTTTGTTAATCACGAAGAGAGAAATGAAAACGACGTGGAGCATATGTACCAATTGGCAATGGTTAGCTGGTATATTATTGAACGCGAAAAGTTACCGCTTGATATTCCGAAAGTCCTTCGTTACGCGTTGGTTCATGATGTTGTAGAGGCCTACGCGGGAGATACGTATTTTTATAGCGACGATAAGGATGATAAAGCAAGGCGCGAGCATGCCGCGGCAGAGCGGCTCAAAAAAGAATTTCCCGAGTTTCCGGATTTGCATGAATGCATCGAAGCGTTTGAGCGCCGTGAGGACGCGGAGAGCAAATTTGTCTACGCGTTGGATAAGGTGATTCCCGTCGTGAATATTTATATGGACGGCGGTCGCTCGTGGAAGCGTGACGGCGTGACATTCGTGGATGTGCTGAAATATAAAACCGATAAAGTGGCGGTGTCTCAGGAAGTGAAGGTATATTTTGATGAACTTGTAGAGCGTCTCCGCGCGGAGGAGACGTCGTTGTTTCCGAGGAAAGCATGAGGAGCTGTTAGTGTTCAGTTGTTCCACTTTGCCGCATGCAAAAGATGAGATACATCGCATTGACGGCGCAATTTTTTTATGCGAATATGTGAGCAGTATTCGGTCGTTGCAGTGGAGGATTAGCTGATGCCGGAACAGGAATTGAGGCATGGATCCGTGGTTGAGGATCCCGATCTTGCCGCGTGGAGCATCGTGGATGACTTGCCTCGAGACGTGGTGCTGGCGTATATCTTTGCAAGGGCATTTGATGCGCCACTTGGTCCTAAGGATGCGCCGCTGAAGTACGAGAACCTTCGGAATCTGTCGGAGGATGTGTGCGCAAGGAATCCGCGCGCATTGGATGCGCACTGGCGTGATGGCGTGGCAGTGGTCGTGATCGTGGACGCTGTGGCGCGCGAGGTGCACGCTATCGTCCGTCACGGTCCCGTGTTCCGGTTGATGAGTCGTACGATGCAATAGCATCAGAAAGGAGAGTCCGATGGAGGCGCAAGAATTGGCGATGGGAGAT
This sequence comes from bacterium, assembly GCA_030649055.1. NCBI lineage: Bacteria > bacterium. The sequence continues at coordinate 65,879 of JAUSGH010000019.1, forward strand.
GTCGTCGAGTCAGGAGACCTCTCAAATTGGGAGGTGCTTGTTCGGAATCTTCCTCGTGAAGTTGCACGCGCATATGTCTTCGAATGTGCTACGATGGCGCGTTGGAGTGATGCGCGCCGTCGTGGTCCTGTCGTCGTAGATGCGAAATACATCTGCGACTGGGCTAACAACACGGCAATCGTTGTTCATGTTCCGGCGCGAGACGTGAAACTGGCACTCGCTGTCTGCCGCCGCGGAGGCAAGTTTCAGCTGCTCGGCCGCCGGGGAGGATAGACATCCCCATTTGCGTACGTTCGTGCGCATTCGCATTTGAGCTCCGGCTTTGGCTGGAGCTCAAACATTTTATATATATGAACGCATATGGGTATAAGTATGCGCGTATGTGTACGGAAAAATGTTTACATCTTTAAAGCTTAAGCACCAAAGATGTCAACATTTTATTTAGTGAAGCGAGATGGCTTGAGCCGCTTATAAGTCGAAATACTCTTTTAATGTATGTAATTTCGGGATTTCTTTTGTTTTGAAATATAGTACGTGGCGGTTCATATTGAGCTCAAAAATGCCACAGAGAAATTCAAGTTCGCCCATGCACTCGTACGGGTAAACCCAGACACTGCGTTGCAGTTGATAAAGTCCAAGCGCCCGGATACGTCCGCGAAACGCATCACTCGCTTTTTTGTGATTGACGGGAATGTCATAGATAATGACGCGCCAAAACCCATCCCATCGCGGTGGTTTTGCTATGGCGAGTGTGTCCAGATTATATTTTCTCACAATCGTTTTCCCGAGGTGGGTGAGTGTGACCTCAATGGTGCCGTCGGGAAACTCTTCAATATCAATCACTTTTCTTTTTTCCAGTTCGCGCAACCGTCGCGTGCGTTTCCTTAGCAACTCCTCGCCCCCATCCTTAAAGTAACTTTTGATGATATTGTAGAGAAAATACGGAGAGCCCGCAGCGGCAATCGTAAAAAGTCCCGCGCGAGCGAGTGCAAGCAGAAGATCCTTCGTAATGTTGTTTTTTCGTACACCACCGTGTCCCATCATACGACTAGTAGAATAATGTTTACATTAGTATAGCTTAAGCACCACTAATGTAAACAGTTGAGGGTTGCGGATGTGGTGTGGTTCAGGTTTGAATTCGCGGATGCGGGTAGTCTAAATCGGGATGCGGGTAATCTACGTCAGATGGAGGGTTGCGTCTTGTGGCGCCCTGTGCTGTTGTGCTCTTGACGGGTTGTCGTGGGGGTTGGTAAATTTGCAATAATATCTTTCGAGAAAATTTTTGTATACGATATTTATGGAACAAATTCCAAACAATGATAGTTCGACGGGTTCAAAAGAGGCGACGCGCGCGCCGTGGAAGCGCGTTTTTGTTTTTTTTGGCGCGTTTGTGGCGTTGATGCTCGTCGGCGCGGGGGCGTATTTCGGTATCCGGTATTATCGCTATCGCAATGGGTATCTTTTGCCGATGGAAAAGTATAATGCGTACATGGATATTTTCCGTAACGATACGTATGGCGGGGCAACACCGGAGGAAACATTGAAGCTTTTTGTCGCGGCGCTCCGTGAAGGTGACGTAGAGAAGGCGAGTTTGTATTTTATGCCGGATGATAGAGGAAGTCGGGAGAAGTGGGTTAAAGCTTTGACGTCGGATAAAGAGAAGGGGAATCTTGACGAAATTATTGATGTTGTTTCGCGCGCGAAGTACGCGGGCGATATAATGGGCGTAAGCATGATTTATGAGGTCCGCGGTAGCAACGGCGACGTTGAGGCTTCAATAGATTTAGTTAAGGGTGTCAACGTATGGAAAATAGAAAGTTTGTGACAATAAAAAAGTTCGCGTTCGCGTTTGTTGCTCTTCTCAATCTCGTAAACCTGACCACTGCGCGTCAGGTTTATGCGTATGAGATCCCCACGCACGCCGGTATTACTAAAGAAATCACTCGTTTCTATAACGAGCACTTTTCCAGCCGCCAGCTCTCCGACGCCGAAATGCAATCTCTCATGGAGGGTAGTCGCCGCGAAGATGACGCCCCGCGCTGGATGAATCACTTTTATGACCCCATGCATAATAGAGGGCTGACGAATTTTTTCGGCACGAATTGGATGAGCTCTAAGCAGTGGGCAAACAACTCAGGAGAGCAGATTTCGGCGTTGTATAATCCCATTCACCAGGTGACATATAGCGCGGTGCTGACATTAGCCAATCCGGAGCTGCTTACGCAAACCGATTACACCTGGCGCCGTTCGCTTGAGGACTACGCGCGCGGGGATACGACGCGCGCATTCGAAGGATTGGGTCACGTGCTCCACTTGCTTGAAGACGCAAGCGTGCCGGACCACACACGTAATGACCCGCATCCGGCGGTTGGTGAAAAGGACTATCTGGAAACCGGAAGTCCGTATGAACTCTGGACTGCGCGGTTTACCGAAGACAACATCAATCTCCTGCAATACTTGTATACAAAAAAGCCGATTGTACTTGATTCGCGTGACGCGTACTTTGACGCGATGGCGAATTATTCCAATAAAAATTTTTACAGCAAAGACACGATTGATGTTGCGGAGTATGCGGAGCCGAAGCCGGATTACATTTTGAAGATTAACGGACGCGTGTTTGGTTTCAGGCGAGACGGAGACGCTGGCGACTACCGCTTGATTTATTTTGATGCGCAAGGCCACCAGTCCGACACTCTTAATGCCGGGTTAAAATCTACGCTTAAAGATGCAGATTTTCTTGTCATGCGTGACTACTGGGAGCGTCTTGCGCCAAAGGCCGCGCAGTATGGCGCGGGCCTCGTACAACTTTTCCTTAAAGAAGCGGAGCAATTAAAAAATGACCCGAGTTTTTCAAAAGAAAAACCGAAATCGCCGTTGGCCGAGGTGTTGAACGCGTTGCGTGGATTTTTTGAACGCGCGTCCGAGGATGCGGTTAGCGATGGCTTGTATGAGGTTGCG
>JAUSGH010000020.1 GCA_030649055.1 bacterium
ATATCCCCACGTTTGCAAGCGGTCGCTGTCTTCCGTCCATTTCGCGCCGATGTCGGTGCGGTAAAACATATTTTGCAGCATGATGTTGCCGATGCGGTTATACATCTGCACCCTCGCCTCCGTAACCGTCGTGCCTGATCCGGTCACAACCAGCACATACCCCGACTCCCCCGCAACCCTCCAGTCGCCGTCAACAATCTTCACATCGCCTAAGTGCAAACCTTCCGTGCTTGGCTTTTTAAACAGGATAGAAAGATCTTTATAGGTATCAGTCGTCTTTTGGTCATCATAAGGGAACGGCGGCACGGCGATGATGGCACCGATCTGGAAACCCTTTTTTGTTTTAAGATCAAACGGCGTTCCGTTTGCCAACGCCAGCAAAAATTCGCCCCACACGCTTTGCACGCCTTCCATTTGAATAGAGATTGTCGGGTAGCCGAAGCGGCACGTGAACTCCAGCGGATAGATGCCACGCGCGTTCGCGATGCAGTTGATGTCCACATAGCCGGCATATTTCGCGACGCGCAGCTCGTCGCGCATTTTTTCCAACGTCGCGCGGAACAACGTGTTGGTCGCTGTCCAAAACATCAGCGTACCCATCTCGCCCGTGTATGGGCCAATGTCGCCCGGAAAGAGTTTTTTATGTTCAAAGTTAATGTTCACCGGCTGGATGAAATCGTGACCGTTAAAAAACGCGCCGACGGCAACCTCCACGCCGGAAACGAATTTCTGCAACTGGAAATTCTTAATCTTTTTCCCCCATCCGTTTTTGTTGCGCTCCAAAATCTCGACGATATCTTTACCGTCTTCTTCGGTTCCCAAAAACAACAAGCCTTTCATGTACGACGGCGTGTTGCCCGACGGCTTCCACGCGTACCGTCCGGGATTTTCTTTCAAAAATTTTATCGCATCGTCAAAGTTTTCAAAGTCCCAATGCGGCAGCGTCAAAAGCCCCAACCGCTTCATCTCGGACTGGCCGTATTCGCGCTCAATCTCCAAACGGTCGGTGTACACGCTTCCACCGATGACCAGCTTCCCCGCGGTGCGCAGCTTGTCAGCCGCCTCGCCAAAACCCACATCATCAAACACCACGACATCCGCCCAATCAATTTCCTTCTCCCAATCGGCGACTTTATCCAAAATGCCGTCGTACACATCCGCGTCGCTTTTCGCCTTGATGTATACCTTCACCTCTGCCCCTTCTTTTTTTAACTGCCACGCCAAATCGCCGCTCAAACTTTCATGTGAGACGAAAAGGAATTTTTTCGCGTTAGGATTTTTTTGTTCTTCCGGCATATTTTTATTATGACACACATCGCGTTAATTGTTGTCATCCCCGCGAAAGCGGGGATCCAGAACGCGCTCCTGGATTCCGGATTAAATCCGGAATGACAATCACGTTAATGGACATTTTTTGTGATCATGCGAACGCGCCACGCAACATGTCCGGCCGTAATTGATCAGGCGATAGGTAAATTCAAACCAATCACGCTTGGGGATAAGCGCCATCAAGTCGCGCTCAATTTTTACCGGATCGGTGTTGTCGGTGAGCCCCAACACGCGCGCCAAGCGCTTCACGTGCGTATCAACCGCTATTCCCTCCACCACGCCATAAGCATTGCTCAGCACCACGTTCGCGGTTTTCCTCGCCACGCCCGGAATCGTGAGCATTTCTTCCATTGTCCTCGGAAGTTTTCCGCCGAATTTTTCTTTGACCATTTTCGCGGCGGCGAGAATATTTTTTGTTTTGTTACGGAAAAAACCGGTGGAATGAATATCTTTTTCAAACTCGCTGCGATCCGCGTGTACGTAATCGTCCAGCGTCCGGTATTTTTTAAACAATGCCTCCGTCACTTCATTCACTTTTTTGTCCGTGCACTGCGCGGAAAGTTCAACGGCGACGAGCAGTTCCCAATGATTCTTAAATCTCAACGCGATCTTGGCTTGGGGGAAAAGCTTTTTCAACGCCGCGATTATTTTTGCGACGCGTTTTTTGCGTTGTGCAAAAAGTTTTTGATCTATGATTCTTGCTATCATGATTCTTACTATAAAGAGAATCTCCCACGCGAGCAACGCTCACGTGGGAGACAGCTTCCTACTACACATTCGCGCACATGTCTTCCGCGTTCCGGAAAAAAGACATAGCGATTCCGACATCCAACTGGTACACGACGTTCACCATCGCGCCACAGCCGTTCATGCTCACGTTGGGAAACTCGCGGAGTATTGCTTCGACCGGACGGATAGAGAATGGCCTTCCCCCGAATCCGCCGGCAACACCCATTCCCAGCGTCCGTGTCTCCTCTTTTCTCCGCAGCGCGCGCAGGAATTCCGTCATGAGTTCGGCGTCAAAGTGCCTACCGCCCTCCTTCACCTCGCCGGAGAGGTTCAGCAACACGTCCGTGATTCCGCCGGCGTACGACGCAACTCTCCCCGCAACGGCGTCGGCGAGCATCACTTCCTTGCCCTTCTCCATCGCGGCGATCTCTTCCGGAGAAGACGCCTCATAATCCTCCTCTCCTTCCTCTTGTTCCTTTTCTATCGCCAGCTCCATCTCTCGCTGTACTGTCCGCACGCCGTCGCGGCTCACGCGCAGTATCACGCGGAGCTCCGGGTGCGCCACGCGGAATGCCCGAAGCGCTCCGGTCGGCGGCCAGTCCATGGCGAGCTGGATGCCGTGGAGCAGCGGCCCCGCCACACCGACAACCCGTTCCAGGTTCTCGACAAGCTTCGCCCGGTTCGTGGTCGCGAAGTTCACGAAGTTCAGCACCGACTCGTGCGCCACGAAAATCTTCGGGATATTCGCGACCGATGGGTTCAAGTGCGCGTGCTCGTTGCGCTCCCCGCAGCGCGCCTTCGCCTCTTTCAAAGTTTCCGCGAACGTATCATCGCTAACGTCAACGACGATGGCGAGACAACGCGCCGGCGGGTTTGTGATCTCGCGGAATATTTCCACAAGACGCTTTCCCTCGCCAGGAGAAACGAGTCCGCGAACGCCAATATACGAACGCATATCCACAGGGATTCCTCCAAAGATACAATCGCGCGTTCTGCAAATGACTATAGCGTAACCAATTTATTTTGTCACCCTTTTGACGCTCATTTAACCTTCCCGCCATTATGAGCGTTTTGTATTTCCAGTATCGCAAAATGTTTACATTATCACCGCTTAAGCGGTGATAATGTAAACATTTGTATCAGCCCCCGCGACTCGCGCAGTCTTTATAACTTCCGTGGCTTCACTCCTGCTCCGTCCGAAGATGCTCCATCGCGTAGTCCAAGTCGCCATCAACTTTTTTGCCGGGATTAAAAATGTTTTTCGGGTCAAAGAGTTTTTTTGTCGCTTGGAATAGTTTATATACTTCTTTCCCGTACATCTGTTCAAGATATGGCGTGCGAATGAGGCCGTCGTTGTGTTCGCCTGTCGTGGAACCGCCGAATTTCAGCACAAGATCGTACACTTTTTTAGAAAGCTCGGGAATAATTTGACGCGAAGCGGGGTCGCGCATGTCCATGAGCGGGATAACATGGATATTTCCGTCGCCCACGTGCCCCGCGATGGTGTACGTCAAACTTTTGTATGGCGCGAGCATGGCGTTCAGCTGCGGCAAAAATTGCGGCAAGAGTTCCGGACGCACCACCACATCATCGATGAACGGCGCGGTGCGTTTGTTCTTTAAATGGTAACGGAGCAAGTTGAAACTCTCCCGCCGCATCACCCAATACTTGCGCGCTTCTTCATCGGTTTTAACCAGCCGCATCTTTACGGGAAACTTTTTGAGCGCCGCGGCGGCGGTCTGCATTTTTTTCAATGCCTCCGCTTCAGAGTCGCCCGTAAATTCCAAGAGCATCACGAGCTTCGGGAATCCGCCGGTCAGAATCATCCATGCCTCGGGCAAGAACTTCAGCATCAGCGAAAACATATTTTTCGGCTTGATAAGTTTGATCAAGTCCGGCAAATAACGGAACACGAGCTTTAAGGTGTTATCGTCAAACGATTCAAAGCTTTCCGGTCCGAAGCGCACCGCGGTCTTTGCCAATTCGCCAAGAACGCCCGTGTCGCGCAAAAAGAGCACGAGCATTTTCGCGTACGGTTTCGGTTTCACGAGCCGGAATTTTACCTCCGTCGCGATACCCAGCGTCCCCTGCGAACCCACAAACAGTTTCGTAATATCAAAAACTTTTTTCTCGCTGTCCCACACGTTCCACAAATAATATCCCGCGGAATTTTTCGACACGTTGGGTTTCGCGCGTTTCAGCAGTTCCGCGTTTTTTGTGACGAGCGTATAAAGCCCTTTGTATAATCTGCCTTCAAATGTTCGGCTCGCCATTTTTTTCTTCAGCTCGGAACCGTCGAGCGGACGGAGTTCGTATGTTTTGCCGTCGGCAAGCACCGCCTTCAAGCTTGAGACGTAGCGCTCGGTCTTTCCGTATGCCAATGTTTTTTCGCCTCCGGAATTGTTAGCCACCATTCCGCCGATGGTGCACATTTCCCGAGACGCGGGATACGACGGCAGCAGCAATCCCTTGCGGAGCGTTGCCGCTTCAAAATCGCGGTAATATACGCCCGGCTCCGTCACTGCAAAATCCCCACCGACTTCCTTTATATGGTTCAGGTGCTTTTGCATGTCCACGACAACGGATTCCGTTAAGGCACCTCCGGACATGTCCGTGCCGCCGGAGCGCGGCGTCAAACTCACACCCTCGTGTTTCGTCGCAAACTTCACAAGCGCCTCAATATCTTTCGCGTCCTTTGGCGCAACCACAAGCGCGGGTTTTACCTCAAACAAGCTTGCGTCGTGGCTATACGCTTGAAGCGTCGCCTCGTCGTCGTATACTTCGCCCTTCAAAAACTTTTTTATTTCGTCGGAAAGCTTCATTTGTATTCATTGTACTAAAAATGTATCCCTTCGACCATGCCGAGTCCAACTCGGCTTCGCTCAGGGAATAAAAATCTTAGTTCCTGAGTTTATCGAAGGACTATCATTATATGTCATTCCCGCGTCCTCCGGAGGAGGATCCGCCTCAGGAGGAAATGCGGGGATCCAGAGCTTATGAGTACTGGATTCCGGGTCAAGCCCGGAATGACAATAAGTTGTCGCAATGACGACATTAAAAAAACAGAGCGGCCCCGAGCGATGAACGCTCGGGGGCCGAGAAGAACGAAGGGACCAAGGGGCGCGGGGGTCAAAGAGTCCAGAGGGACCCAACGACCCAAGGCCCAACTACTTGCGGAGCGACGGCAGCATGCCACCCGCATCCACGTCGCCGCCCAGCCAGCAGCAGCCGCGGGACCAGCCGCTCGCGTCGCGGTCCACGCACCAGACGTAGCGGTGGCCGTAGCGGCGACGCCAGACCCTCTTCGTGAAGAGAACGTACTTGCCGACGCGCCAAACAGAGATAGGGATGCTCTCCCGAACCGCCCAAATCTGTTCCATTTCCCGCTTGCCCCAGTTCGTCGCGGGATTCTCCCGACCACGATGCACTGCCTCTTTCACCGACACAGGCGCCTCACCGCGCTTCAGGATGGGGACGAGCTCCAACTTCCGGACGTCGAACTTCTTGCTCCGACTTACCTTCGCCGGACAATTCGCAGTCGCCTGCTTCATTGCCTAGTCCTCCAATAACAGATCCATTTACTGCCATGTATCATACCGCACTCTTTTTAATCAGTCAAACTGCTTCCTAACTTCACGATCGTGAAGTTAGGAAGCAGTTGACCGTGCCAATCCGGACGCACGATGCCATACAAACAAAAACCGGTCGCCTGAGGCGACCGGTTTTTGTTTTTCCTATTCCACTGCCTGCGCGTCGTTGCTTCGCGGAACATGCGTTGAACCTTCGGGTTCTTCAATTTTCAGATTCACGCGGGCGTTGTTTTTGATGCCCACAATTCTCAAAAGCGAGCGGATGGCTTTCGCGGTCGCGCCCTGGCGACCAACCACCTGGCCCATGTCCTCGCGATGCACGCGAAGCGACAGAAGCACGCCCATCTCGTCCACCTTCCGGTCAATCTTCACTTCATCCGGATGATCAACGATGGACTTCACCACGTATTCCAAAAACTGTTGGTCGGTTTCTTGCATAGCATTCAATTCGGGATTGTCTGCGACCTTTCAAATCCTTACGTTAATTGTATTCCTTCGACAAGCTCAGGAAATATTAGTCCCTGAGTTTATCGAAGGGCTACCGCCTATTGCACAGCTGCCGGCGCTGCGGCTTCCGCCGCCGGAGCAGCCGCTTCGGCCTTCGGGGCCTCGGCTGTTTTTTCTCCCTCTTTCTTCTTCGGCTGTTTGTGTACCGCGATTTTTTTCCCTTCAATCACGCCCGCCTTGATAAGCAGATTGTGCACAGTGTCGGTCTTTTGCGCGCCTTTGGAAATCCAGTACAGCGCGCGTTCCTTATTGAAATTCATCTTATCAGCGCGCGGGTCGTACCAACCCAAATCCTCCAGCTGTTTGCCGTTCAATTTTTCCCGCTTTTCGCCGACAATCAGACGATACGACGCCTGGTGCTTTTTGCCTATCCGTTGAAGTTTTAATGTGAGCATATTACGTATGATGATAAGCGATGCCGGTTATAAAGTCAATATTAACTTTCAAGTTTGACGGAGAGCAATTTTGACGCCCCGTCGGGACCCATGGTGACGCCGTAGAGGATGTCGGCGGCTTCCATTGTCGCACGGTTGTGCGTGACCACCACAAATTGTGTTTTGTCCGAGAATGACTTAATAAGCTGGGCAAACCGCTTTGTGTTGTTTTCATCAAGCGCCGCGTCGGCTTCATCCAGTACCAAAAACGGCGGCGGACTCACCGAGACCAGCGCGAACAGCGCCGCGAGCGATACCAAACTTTTTTCGCCGCCGGAGAGCATATCCAAACTCTTCACGCCCTTGGGGAGCGTCAAGTCCACGTCAATGCCGGCGATGTCGTCAGGGTCGGTCTCGTTTTCTTTTTGTTCCGCAGCTTCAGAAGGTTGCCCTTCGACAAGCTCAGGGACTAATACTTTTTTAACGGCCACAAGGCGTGCCCTTCCGCCGCCGAACATCAGGCGAAAATAGTTATTAAACTGCTCGTTGATACCGTGAAGCGCTCCGGCAAACTGCGTCCGGATTTTTGTTGTAAGGTCCGCCATCAGTCCGCGCAAATCTTCCGATGCCTTGGCAAGGTCCGCGCTTTGCGTTGATAAAAATGTATACCGCGTTTCGGTTTCTTCGGCTTCTTTGAGCATGCCTTCGTCAATTTCGCCGATCATCGCCAGCTCTCCGCGGAGCTTCAACATGCGGCGTTCGGCAACCATTAACGCGTCACCGGACGTAAAATCCGCGGACGCCAATGTTGCTTGCGCCGGCACCGCCGTAAACTCATCCAGCGTCCGACCAGCTTCCCGCGCGCGCGCGGCCAACTCCTCACGGCGCATGGTTAAACGCTCGTGGTCAAACCGCAACTGATTGGCTTTTGTCTGCAGTCCGACAAGCACATCTTTTTTCCGCTCCACTTCTTCAAACGCGGACTGGAACGATTTATTAAACTCCGCAAAAGCCTCCGCGTCTTTTGCCGCCGCGATTTCCAGCGCGGCAAACTCGCTGTCCAGCTTTTTCAACTCCACCTGCATTGCCGCGTGCATCTTTTTGATTTCAAGTAATGCGCCATCGGGAGCGCTCTGCTTCCCCTTAAACATCGCGTCAATGCGCTGCACGATGTCTTCCAATATGCGACGCACGCTTACCATGTCTTCGCTTGTCGTCGCGGCGTGGAGATCATCACGCACACGCTTCAATGCAGCCACGAGCTCCACGGAAGCGACATCCGCTTCTTTTGTCTCGGCAAGATATTCCAGCTTCGCCTCCAACCGGCCAAGCTCGCGTTGAAGCTCGGCGCGACGGGCAAAAAGCGGTTGCCGATTATCAGATTGAGCCCCCGCGTTCGGCTTTTTTTGCTGCAACCCACCCAGCGACGCGCGAAGCGCGGCCAGTTCCGCGGCGTGCGTGTTGATTTCTGTGTCAACTGCGACAAGCTGTGGCGCAACCGCAAGACCTTCGCGTTCCAGACCGGCAAGCTTCACGTGGAAATACCCATGCTCAAGTTCACGCAATTCTTTCTCAATATTCGCCCGCTCCGCCCATTTGGAGGATTGTCGACGCAATAATCGCAGCCGCGGCAGAAGCTCCTCCACCATCGCCGACACTTTTTCCAAATTCGCGGCGGTACCGTTGAGCTTCAGCTCCGCCTCGTGGCGCTTCAACTGAAATTGCCGGAGTCCCAGCACTTCTTCGATCATTTCTCTTCGATCGGCAGGACTTGCCTTCACAAACATGTCGCTGTTCCCCTGGTTGATGATGGTCAACCCGCGCGTGCCCATACGCGAGCCGGCAAAAAAATCGATGACGTCTTTAAGACGTACCTCGGCATCGTTCAAAAAATACTGTGACGTGCCGTCGCGATACACCTTGCGCGACACCGCAACCTCCGCGAACGCTACCGGAAAAAATCCCGTGGAATTATCAAAATGAATAGTCGCCTGCGCCATGTTCATCCGCGACTTTCCGGAGCCGCCCGTGAAAATCAAATCATCGGCTTTGAGCCCGCGGAGATTTTTCGCTTCGCGTTCGCCCAAAATCCAGCGCAACGCGTCAATGACGTTGGACTTTCCGGAGCCATTCGGGCCCACAATCGCAACTGTGCCGGACGGAAAATCAAACACCGTCTTCTGCGCGAAAGACTTAAATCCGTGGAGTTCGAGGCGTTTGAGGCGCATATCTTTGGGGAAATTTCTAATACCTAATATCTAATTTCTAAACAAATCCAAATGTCAAAAACCAAAATATCAATATCTTTATCCTATGTCAATTTGGACACTGTTGCAATAAACTCGTTGCCCCGCCGTTTCAAAAGAGGTACGCTCTATAGCAGAGGTCTCACCAACCATAAAAAAGGAGGTTCGCCATGGGTGGGAAACGGTTCCGCTGGATTTACTTCCAGCTCGGGCAGCTGGCCCTGCTAACGATTGCGGCATTCGCGGCGGCGCTTGCCGTTGCCGTTCCCGCGAGTTCATTCACGCCCACGTGGTATCAATTCCTCCGTG
>JAUSGH010000021.1 GCA_030649055.1 bacterium
ACGCAGAATATTGATCGCTTCCGTCAGGAGGTAAGGGTGCCGGTGCGGCTTGTGCAAAGTAGCGCGACGATTACCACACCCGTTGCATCACTTGCCATACTTCCGGAGCCGGTCGTGGCGAGCGCGCCGGCTGAGACAAGCCCGGTTTTGGAAGATGATCGACCAAAAGTCATTTTCGAGTATAATTAGTACATAATTAAAGAAAAGACATGAAAAAATTTATTTCTTGTGTTGCGGTGTCAGTAGCGATGCTCGCTTCGTACGCGTTTGCCGCCGAGCCGGCATCGTTTGATTTCGGCGACGCGCCGGACCCGGCGTACCCAGCACTTCTCGGAAGCAACGGCGCGCGGCATAAAGATATTTCGCGCGCATGGCTTGGCGTGATTGTTGGCAGTGAAGGGGACGCGCGCGTTCGCGATTTGGATCTCGGCGATGACGGATTGGTGCGCGAGAACCCCGTAACATTTCGTGCGACCGCCGCTCCACTGCCCGCGGAGCAACGCGCGTGGTACTTGCGCATCGTTGATTTTTTTACCGGCCGCGGAAGAAACCGCCCGTATTTTTTGAACGTGTTGATTGACCGCGACAATAACGGCGCGTGGGAACGCTCGAACGAATGGGTTGTGCAAAATCAGCGTATTGCCGTTCCCGCGGGCAGTACGGTTGATGCGCGCGCGATTGGAGTTGATGGATCGGATGTGCTGTGGGACCGCGCAACGGAGGGCTGGCTTCGTGTGACGCTCACCGATGTACGCTTGCGCGATTATGACGGCACAACGCGTAACCCATTTCAAGTCGGCGAAACAGAGGACTACACGCCGCTCGTGGAACCGGAAAACCCGAAGAGAGAGTTTACCTTCTGGTGTTTTGTTGAGGAAAAAGCATGCCGCGCCCTTACAAAAGATCAGGTGAGCGAAGCGCGTGATAACAAAATAGAATTGAAAGGGCCGTACAATACTAACGCCGCGTGTATGCTTGATTGTGGCGAGAAAACGATAGAAACGCCGACACCGCGAAGGAAGATGCCGCCCGCGAAGCCACCGGAGAACCCCGCGGAAAAACCCGTTGAGAAAACGATTCCGACAAAATCTCCGGCTACCGCAACGTGTCTCGGCGACAACGTGTTTCAGCATCCGTTTGATGGTCCAATAACCTGTAGCTCATACAGTTCTGCAAATATGGAATATCGCTGTTGCGATTCCGGACCGGTCGGGCAGCCCATCTACGCGTGTCACGGCGCGACTCTGTACGAGTGGAGTGTGTGGCCAGCGGATTCTGTAACGGAGTGTTACGGCACCCCGTAGCCTTCGTATCAATTGTTGAAAGTTAATTGTTAAATGCTTTATTTATGTTAGGCCGAGGACTTGAATCGTTAATACCGCCGCAACACCAGCAGTCAGATGATGATGCGCGGGTTGTTGGCGCGTCTGTGGCGAACGATGCTGATGCGGGCTCGGAAAAAATCATCGGACCGGTGTTCCATATTGAGGTTGAAAAAATTAAGCCGAACCCGTACCAGCCGCGCAAAGTGTTTGATGAAGTCCAGCTTCGGGAGCTTGCTTCATCCATCGCCGAGTTCGGCATTCTCCAGCCGCTTGTGGTTTCAAAAGTTGAACGCGTGACGGAGCAGGGAACCGAGGTTGAATATCAGCTCATTGCCGGTGAACGGCGGCTTTTGGCGTCAAAGATGGTGGGCTTGCCAAGAGTACCCGTGGTTGTCCGCCGCGTGCCGGAGGAACGCGAAAAGCTGGAGTTGGCAATCGTGGAAAACTTGCAGCGCGCGAATTTAAACGCCATTGAAACCGCGCGCGCATACGCGAAATTGCAAGATCAGTTTGGACTTACCCAGCGCGAGGTGGCAACGCGGCTCGGCAAAAGCAGGGAGGTGGTGGCAAACACCGTGCGGCTTTTGGGGCTTCCGTCAAACATCCAGGAAGCGATTTCGCAGGGCGTGCTTTCAGAGAGTCAGGGACGGTTGCTGCTTGCTATCGCTGAACCAATGCAACAGCAGACGTTGTTTGAAGATATTATTCGGAACAATTTGAGCGTGCGTGAATTGAAAAATCGCATCGGGCGGATGAACGGCGCATCGCGTGGCGCAGAGCGTCAAGTGGTAGGCATGGACCCCGAGACGCAGGCATATCAGCAACAATTAGAATTGTTTTTCGGCACCAAGGTGCGGCTGGAGCGCAAAGGTGCCTCCGGCAAAATTGAAATTGAGTTTTATTCGCCGGACGATTTACGGGGGATTTTGGAAAAATTAGCGGCGTCCGGAGCGCAAAACGCGGCCGCGCAAGAGGGAGAATCCGTCAGCGAACCGACGCAGGACTTCACGGTATAAGTGGTATAATAAAAGCATGTTAGCGACCTTGTATTCTAAAAAAGTATTCGCGAGTTTATTGCTGTGCGCGGGGTTTGTGGCGTTGCTTGGTTTTCGTTATGTTGCGTCTGCGGCGGGGACTCCCGAGAATCCTCTTGAACAAGCGTCGGGGTGCGCTGTTCCCAAGGTATGTCCCGGCAAGAAAGCGTTAGATGCGGCGCTTGATGCCCAGGATGCTGCTGAGTTGGTGTTTAAAGACTATATGGCGTCCGGATTAAGTTTACGGAATGCTCAAGCAGCTCTTGACGCAACCGGCTGGACATATCGCGATGACGTCGCGGTTGGCAATGGCAGTAAAAAGTTGCGGAACGATATTAAGCAGCTTCAGGATCGGGTCGCGTCTGCAAAAAATGAGCTTGGGCTGGATAAGCGCAGGTTTGACATTGCGGACGGGGCATTTCAGAAGGCGTTGAGAAACGTGAAGCCGATTTCCGGAGGGTCCGGGGCGAGCGAGTGCGCAGGGGTTGAAAAAATATTCAGCGAGTCTATAACCTTGGAGGCGGCATTTGAAGATACGAGCATCGCAATGCAGAATTTGTCCGAAAGGCATGGGGCGTTGCAGCAACTACGGCTTAACGCGCAGACCGCGACAAGTGAGTTGACGGCGGTACAAATCGCGGATCTCGCGGAGGCGCAAGCCGCGTATAATGAAGCGCTCGAGGGTTATCGTTCTGCGGAAGGCGCGCGGGCGAAAGCGTTGGAGGCAGTCGCGGAACAAGAGGCTCTTGATCGGGCGGCGTTGCTTGCAAGACAACGCGCCGCACAAAAAGCCACCGAACAATGCGTTTGTGAAGCGCTGGATAACTTGGGCGCCGCGACTGCCACGGGGGAGTCAACCGCCGAAGCTCGGGCGGGGTTGAAACAGCTGATCGGCGAAACAAAACAAGTTATTGTCGCGGAACGATTGGCGACGGCGCAAGCGAGAGTCGCGTTGGGGGTCGCGGAACGCGAAGCCGCCCAAAGTATTGGTTGGAAGTTGTTGCAAGGATCGCTAAAGGGCGCCGGAGTCGTTATTCGCGCGATTTTCGGCATCCCGGTAATGATTGCTTGGACGACGAAAGATATTATTGCAGCATCAGTAGAAGAAAACGCAAGAATTGAAAACGTTACCAATTCGGGTGTTGCGATGACGAGCATGCAAGTTCAGGCAGAGAACGTGGTCGGCAAGATAAAACTCTATTGGAAAGATTTGCTTCGCGCCATTGACGCGGAAGCGCAAGAGAATATTTGCGGAACTAATCCCGCGGGTACTCCGCAGGCTTCGGTGAAGCAGTTACTTGATCAGTTGTACGGATACGTCGGCCAGCTTGAGGCGTATAACCAAGCATACAAGATCACCGCAATCTTGAAGTTTTTGTCCGAGTCTAAGGTAAACCCGGAAACCGCGCAGCGAATGTTCGAAGTAATGTCTTATGACGGCGTTACGGAAACTTACCGCGTTTCTATTGATCGAACTTGGTTTGAACGATGGGGCGGGGTGCAGGGATATTTTGAATTCCGGACAACCGCGATTCCCGGCGGCCGGAAGGCATTACGGGATGACCTTGATGCGACGGATGAACGGATCTACCGCACATTGTTTGTGGGTAGCGGGATCGATTTGGATGGGTATATCAAGCAAGCTTATACAACAGCGGAAATTTCCTGCTCTGAGATTTTCCAATGCGGTCAACCGATGTTTTATCCGGTGACCTATTCCCCCGCGGATTACCAAACAAACCCGATCATACCCGATGAAGTTCACCCTACCTTTGAGAATGGTCAATTAGTCATACTGTCAACGTATGATGCGAATGGTGCGAGAATAACACAAGGCAGGGGCGGTTATTATAGGTGGAAAATATCCGGATCAGACATCAATTTATTTGATTATCTGAATTCGTCGCTTACCTATTATAGGGTTGCTTCGGATTACGTATTTAACCCTGATGATGTGAGAAACGGGGTGAATTTCGGGGAAAATCTTGGCGGTGAAACTCTTAGCGGATGCAACAATGAAACGTCGGGGTGGTATAAGGATTTTCCTCCGAATTTTCCGGATTTTCAAAAAGATGCGTGTTATCCGAACGACCGATTCAGTCAGAATACCAGCATGTACGCGAACGTGTCCGGAGCTTTAAACCGCGGAGGCCGAGTGATGGCGGTGATTTGTCCGGAAAAACTCCGAGCGGACGGAAATAAGGAGTGCGAGTATGAGAAGATACTCTGCTGGGAAGTCGGTCCGTCAAGCGGAGGCAGCGGGAAGGTTTGTAATGCACCAACCGGCGGTGCTTCGGGTCCGGTTAGTGTATCCGGGCAGTCTACGGGTTTCTTTGGCTCAATAGGAAGCGCAATTAAAAACGCGGCCAGCGCTGTCGGTGGTTTTCTTGGCGTCGCTTCGTCGCCCGCGGCGCCGAAAAATATATATAACGTGAACATGAATTTTACGATCCCCCCCGGCGGATTTTCGGATAATGCCTCATTTAAATCTCGAGATATCACCGGTAAATCCGGAAAGGTTGCCACCGTTCGTTCATCCACTGATGATAAGGGCGGCATTTGCTTTGACTTTATAGCGCAAGGAACGCAAAAGCTTTTGAGATTCTCTGATAAGACCAGCGGGCAACCCGCCGGTTCGTATTCGTCGCTACAAGGAACGTGCATAAAACAGCCCGCGCCCGGTCGGACTTTTCAGCTTCAGATGAGGTTTGATTTTTGAGGCTACGAGGACGATAACGAAGATAAATCAAGAGGCATCGTAATACATATGGGCATAGAAAATTTGGCAGAGGACATGCTTAATGAAGATTTTGGAGGGAAAAAGGAGGAGCAGAAATCCGAGTCAGCGGGCGCGGGGCGCGTTGAGGATGCTGTTATTGAAGGTATGCGGATGATTGACGATGAGATTCAACGATTGCAGGAGCGCGTCGCGGAGGGTAAAAAGTCAGAACTGCAAAATCTCGCCGAATTTTCCGAGGAGCTTTCAGTCGCGAAAAAAGAGCGTAACGAATGGGGAAAACTTTTGAAGTCGGCGAGGTACTTTTGGATTAGGGCTATTCTTTTGGATTCTTCTAAGGTCATGGTTGACAAGTTAAGGGGTATTTGCTACACTGTGAGTATGTTAGACACATTAGCTGGATTCTTCGTTATTTGGTGCTCAGCGGGATTAGCGGTAAAAGTTTTTGAGAAGGAATAATTATATGGAAATCATATTTTGGCTTATCGTAGGTTATATCTTCTTTTTTACCCCCGTAGGGATGGTTATTCTTATGTCTTTAGCGGTTATTTTGATGGGTAAGCCGGTTGATAAATCAAAGGAGATTAAGTAAATCTTCAAACGCCTTTTGCTGCACAGCTTTTGTTTTTCCGTACACTCCGAGCGTGCTTTCTAGCCCGCCTTTTATCAATCCGCGGTGTTAAAAGAGGAGCGGCTTGCTGCGATGGACAAAGCGGTAGAGGTGGCGCAGAGTGCCGGCGTGAAGAATTTGGAGGAAGTTGAGGTGGAGTTGCGCGCGACAGAGACGGCAATTCAAGAGTACGAACCGATGGATATTATGCGCCCGCAACCGTCCGTGGTTCAAGGGGAGGGAATGGTACTCCGTGAAAAGCAGCGGCTGTTAGCGGAGGCGCGGCTTTGGCTTAAGAAAGCGGCGATTATCCAGTCGCTTATGGAAGTGAGGGCAGAGACGAAGTAGGTATGGCCGCCCCTAGCTAATCGTTTTTTGATTGGCAGGTATGCAGTTTGTGGTATTATAGAAACATGGAAGAATTTCCCATGGGAGAACAAGAAGAAAATTTACAACAGGAAGAAGGGATGGCTGGGGGTAAGTCTATTGAGAAGCCCGGCGCGGAGATAAATTACGGCAAGATTGTCAAACCAGAAAGCGCGTTGGAAGAGCGTATTATCAATGACCTTGAGTGGCAGGAGGGGGCCGGATGGGGCGAGCCGAGACGCGGACACCCCGAGGGTGCGGTAATTTTTCATATCGCGGAGGTTCTGCAGAATATCAACAAGTTGAACGGCATATCCGAACTTGAAAGGGCGCAACTGCGAATCATCGCGCTGATCCATGACTCACTCAAGAACGAAGTAGATGTTCGGCATCCTAGGATTAACGAGAATCAGCACGGGATGTTGGCGCGAAGATTTGCTGAAAAGTATTCGCAGGACGACGCTGTTTTGAGAGTCATTCAGTTACATGATGCCGCGTACGACGCTTGGCGCAAGCGAAACGAAGTCGGAGGTGAACGCGTGCTCAGGCTTGTTGATAATCTCATTGTCGATCTCGGTCCGGAAAATCTCAATCTATACCTCCTTTTTTATCAGTGCGATAATGAGACCGGAACAAAAAGTCGGGAACATCTTCCATGGTTTAGGGAAGTAGCCAGTAAGCATTTCAGCGCATATGTGAAAAATTATGGACAAGAGCGCGGATAACAACTTCTCCTTAAAGTCGTACTGGCCATCTTTCGTGCTTGCGCCGTTACTCGCTGCTTTTATTGTGCAGCAGACGTACTTGTTTTTCCCACGCGTCGCACACGCAGATCAAGGAGTACAACTTGTTAATACGAAAGATATTCTGTACACCCAAATCGACGCAGGGATAAATCCTTCTGCAGAGGCTACAGCCGGGAAATTTGCAAACGATGCCGATTACTTGCGAGATTCGTTGAAATGTAAGGGGTGGAAGGGGAATCCGATTGACGTCGTGCGGTTTCCTGATGCGCCCCCCGGCGAGTTGACGGCGATTGACAATACGAGACCCGCGGTTGCCGCTGAACTTGGCATGGATCAGATTCCTGCTCATGTTCATGACGCGTCCGATCTGCTTAATAAGAAATTGGTAAAGTCAATTGGTTCTGAAATTCGAAAAGTGCTGGGAGAGAATCCCTCGCGTTTGGATGCACTTTCGAAAATCTTTGGCACTGACCCGAATAAGCTTCGGGGTCTGCGCGTCGGCGAGATCGCAGACCGTCTCACGAGCATCGCGAATCGTCCGCCGACATGGGGGGATTTCGCTCGTGTTCGTATGGTGAGTCAATCCCCCAACTTGATTGAAGCAAATCCTTATGGTTTCAAAGAAACTAAACTAGCCGGCACTTCGTTAACACCAGAAGAATTAGCAAGTTGCGACGCTTGCAAAAGTTTAAAAGTGCCTCCCGAAAAATGGGCAGAATTAGAAAATCAGACGGCCAGGAGATTGGAAGCTGAGGCATTTGGCAACGCGCCATTGTTGGACTTGAAGGAGGAGATTATCAAGGCTCATAAAGAGATTGATATATTGCAAGATCAACTCTCTAATACTGTACGCGCCGGAGATGAGGCGGGGGCGGTGGCCCTAAGAGCGCGCATTAAAAGTTTGCAAACAGCAGTGGCAATAGAGGAACGAGCCCTTGCGGATGCCATAGTAACATCAGTGAATGAGTTTAATTCTTGGCCAATTCTATACGATGACATTAAAAATAAGTTGCCAGAAGTTCATGAGTTACTTAAGAAATCAGGAGAGACTCCTTGTCCGGATAAGCCGGTTGCGCCCGATCCTTGTCCGCCCGGCACAACGCCGACTTATCAGACGATACCCGAAAGCACCGACGACATCATTAAACTCTATAGGGGGTTGAGTCCCGATGATGCGCTTGCCGATATTGAGAATCTTATTAAAGTAAGACCTGAATACGCAAAACGCGTTGCGCAGGCGTTGCAGCAATCTCTTGCTGTGGAACGAGCGGAGATTGATGCTCAACTCGCGGCTCTAGAAAAGTCCAAATTACCACCAAGCCAGGACCTGCTTACTAGGAATGCAGAAGTTGCAAAAGCATCAGAAGCGCTGGATGAACTTTTGCCGAAAGTTGAAAAAGCCGTTGCATCTCAAACGTGTTCTGCTGTTACGGCGGCGGAAGAAGCGGCGCGTGCGACCAAAATCCTTGCGAAAAGCGAGAGCACGTTGGCGGGCATAATAAGGAAATGGGCGCCGGACTTGAGTCCGAAGGCGAACTATTCCGCGCTTGGATTTAACAAATCGTCAGTGGTTAAGGGTATTCGTGCGACATTTGGTCCATTAAATGTTATTCTCACGCTTATTACGAGTGCGGCAGAGGTATATCTTAAGGCAGAGGAAATTGACAAATTTTTAGACGACGTCGAAAGTTTTAACACGAACCTTGGTAACTCTATTCGCAATATTCGGCAAGCAAAAGCGAAATTGGCAGATGCAAAGACGAACCCCCTGTGTGTCGTAGAAGAACTTAATCAACAGCGGGATGATATTGTTTCCGAAATAGCCAATGCATTTGTGCTTGCCCAAGCACTCGATGTTGCTAATGCGAAATTAGTAGAACTTTACGACCCAGACTTTTTCAGTAAACTTTCATGGTATCAGAAAATTAATCCGTTGCAATGGCTTGCGGCGCTCGAGAAAACCGATTGGATAGGTCGACTTCGGGGTTGGAGTCAGGGATTTGGGTCTGAAACTAGTTTTACGGAAGCTGTTTTCGGCTTGTACCCCGAAATACTTGCTGTTGATCCAAGAGCGGAAGGTGGTGCGTGCACGCAAGACGAGGAATGTGCGCCAGTGTCGCTGTTTCTATTTTGTAAAGAAGGAACACCCCCCCCACCTCCTCCTACAAGAACCACATGCTTCCAACCCGCCGCTATAGTGGACTTCTATCCGGACGGTCCCGACGAAGCGGATCCGCAAATATTGACACTGCGTTGTACCGCGGACAGCCCCTCGGGTGTGGTGAATGGCGCGATGACGGTGCTTCGTCGGCGGCTCTCGGACCGTCCGGCTAATCAATATCCCGTAGTGAATAATAGCATTCAAGGCACCGTTAGTGGAGGATACGTTGTGTGCGGAGGACCGCTCGGTGCCTCGGTTTGCGTGGGGGATGGTGTGGCACCACCCATTCCGTCCGGAGCGCAAGTTGGCGTGGGCGGAACATCTGGCGGAGGATTTTTCTCCGCGATCGGAAATTCTATCAAGAACATCTTTGGCTCATCCGCGTCTCAAGCCCCGGGTAGCGGGGCGGGAGCTAAGGGCGGAGTTGGCGCCGGTGGCGTATCGGGCCCGGCTGGCGCGTCGGTTGGATCTCAAGAAACCCCGTACTCCATCGGCATTTCCGATCAGGTGATTTCCAGAGTCTCGGCATTGTCGGAGGGATCGGCGATTCCAAGACTTAAACCTATCGGCGGAATTCAGCCGGATATTCGTTTGGACGCCGCAAGCGGCAATCGTGTTTGTTTTGCCGCTCCAATGAATACCGAGATGCTTCAGCCCCTCATTTTCGGGGCGACAATCGGATTCATTCCCCGAAACGTCACTGTTCCGCTCACCGCGGAAGGCGATGCTTGTGTCGCGGTTAAAGATCTCCGAGTGGGCGATGCGATTAAGTTCCGTGTGCGGCGAAGGTAAGTGTTTGGTGTATGAAAATAGTACAGGCTCGGTTCCATTCGGAACCGAGCCTGTCGCGTACTCACTTGACCGGGGCGACGATTTTCGTCAGCCCAGGGTCACCATCAAACGTATTTAGGGACTTCATCTCGTCCCTGAAGGCCATGGCGCACTTCGCGCCGATGGCCGCGGTGACGAGAACCGCAATGATCAACATGATGCCGAGCAGCTTCTTCATCGGAATTCTCCTAAAAGGTACTATTCGCGGATTTTCGTTCCCGCGCCCTTGAAAACTCGCTAAAACTTACAAGGGCCCAGGTACGATTCTTATAGGACAATTATAGCATATGTATAATCATTTGTCAATAGCAGGCGGATAAACGCCTCTTGCTTCCGGAGCTCGCAGTTTATACACACAAATATTACAACATTACTGCTATAATAACAATATAGAAGTTCATCTTATGAATATCGGTTTAAGGAGATTTATTGGTGTGTCTGTTACGGGTAGCTCGATGCTATTCGCGTTATTTTTCGGTGTTGCCTCGGCGCAATTTGGTGCCGATGATCACCCGCCGGCCGGCGCTCCGGCGAATAATCCACCGGCGCAACAGCAAGGTGGACAGCAGCAGGGAGGGCAGCAGAATCAGCCACCGGCGGGTAATCCCCAGCAGGTTCCGCCTGCCGGAAATCCGCAGTTGCCTCAGCAGCGGCTTCCCGCGGGAAGTCCTCAACAAATTCCTCCCGCGGGGAATGCGAAGCTACCATTGCAACGGCCCGCCGGAAATTTGCCCCCGGCTCCTCCGGAGTTACCTTCCGCGCAGCCCCCAACTCCGGATGCTCCGAAATTGAGCGTTGTGTTGAGCGTGGATGCCGCGACAATGAACGCAATGCTGGATATGGTTTCGGGGAAAATTCCGAAAAAAAGTTTCCGCCCGATTTTGACGGCGAGCGGGGTTACAATTAACGCGCGCATTGACGGCGACAAGCTTGCCATCGGCATCGCCTCCGGCAGTCTGATTCGCGACGCGGCGAAAGTGGGCGTTGAGCGGGGAGGGGTGCTGAGCAAATTGAGATACGCGTTGTCCCCGTCCATTGCTCCGGAATACGGGTTTAATACTTTCTCTTTTCCCGTGAAGGAGAACATGAGAAACGCGGCAGTGACGCTTAATTTTGATGTTCAAACGTTTTCGCCCATTGCCGCCCCTCCGACGGCCGGGGGTAATGAGTCGTTCTTGTCGGAAATCGTAAAAAGTAATCCGGAGGTCGGCGAGCCGTTGGCAAAAGTAATGGCGGGAGAGATGGGCGGATTGTTACCCGCTATTTTCGGCGGGCTCCAATCCGGAGCCGCTTTTAGCGCGAACAGTCTGGCGGAGCACATGAACCATGTGCTGCAGGTGCTGACCATGGCGCCATCTCAGGCGGCAGCGATTTCAGTAATAAAAGGAATTGAAACGTCCGTCGATTTATTGAACACGATGCAGTTTGAAGGAATTCTTCCTTCTCAGCCGGTGACGCAATCCTCGTTGCGTCAGCCGATGTTGATCGCGCGTGGGACCGAAGGTCCGGTTGTCGCGCCGCAATCAGCGCCGGGTATTCCGGGAATCGCCACGGCATTCGCGGAAACTCCGCCGTCTGCCGGCGAGAGCGAGTCGCTGGATCCTTTTTTGGACGAGTTGGCGAACATGGCCGACCAGTTGTTTGCTCCCATTACTATCCAGGGCGTACCGATCGCGATTCCTTCCGGCCAGCCCAGTAAAGCGATTGCGTATCTCAAGGAAGTTGAGCGAAAAACCATTGATATGATGCGCCTTTCTGTAACGCCGCCGGATCTTGGCAGCCTGACTGATCAGCAGACCTTCCTGAATATAAAAATAAGCGAGTTGATTTACGACATTAAAACGTCGTTATTAAGTTGTGTGTATAGTCCGAACGACGTCAATAAAAGAATAAAACGGCTGCTTGTTGATGATTTTTTGAAGCCTCCACTCCGCGACGCAATCCAAAAGGAAGAGCGGGAGCTGGATATTTATAATGCCGATACCAGCGAGGGCGACCGGAAAAATTGGACAGACGCGGAGCAGGACGCGTCGAGAGAAAATAGAACTAGTGGATCAAAGCGTTCTGAGACTATGGTGAAAAGTCAGGTGGCGCAGGATCGTATCGTACGGGAACAATCTCAGCGGGAAGAAAGTTCGTATGAAAACGATGAAGCGGGGGGTGCTATCTACCGGCATAAAAAAGGAAGAATGTATGAGCATGCGGGGCTTTCCGGGCGAGAGATCGGAGATCTCATCGGCGGAAACGCTGATGTTTCGCTTGCCGCGTACGCAAAAGTCATCACGAAGTATATCGTTGAAGACGCTTTGGATGATTGGGCGGACAGTTCCGATATGAACTTCTCAAGCGTATACGATAACGTCGCGTCAAAGATTACAAAAAAGTTTTTGGAAACTAAATTAGCCGATGATGCGGAGAAAAGGAAGATTATCGCGGACGCGGCCGATAAAACAATGACGCAGTTGTTCGCGTATACGCTGAAAGACGCGCTTGCCATGGGAGACGCCGCGCTTAAATCCTACAGCAACATTCTTGACGCGCTCAATGCTTTTCAGAAAACATATTGCAAACACAAGGACGAAATAGATAATGTACTGAAAGCCGCGGATAATGTTATCGCGGAAGCGAGAGCGTGCGATTTTAATGAGTCGGAAACGCCTGAGGATCCGGTTGTTATTGCCGCAAAAAAAGCCGCGGCTGAAGAACTGAAAAAAATGAAGGCGTGTCAATCAACGGCCGCGACATTCATTAATTTGACGACCATCGCGAAAAATTCTTTATTGCAGATATTGCGTCAGCAAATTAAGCACATTTACGGCACTTATGGGTTTCGCGCGCCCACTGAAGCTGAAATTAATTCACTTACTACATCCAATCCTTATGGGGCATCTCCCTTAAAAGACTTGTACGACAAGTTTTATGAAAACGATGAGGGTGTCAGAGGTACGGGTCAAGACGGAAGCAGATCGCCCGACGAATTGATCAAAGACATATCAGCGAGAACCAAGAGCGCCATAAGAGGGGTTATTCAGGTTGGGTTGCGCGCGCATATGTTGCGTGGCGTCCGGGATAAATGGCTCGTTGGTTTGGATGGAGCGTTAAAGATCGCCGCCGCTCAACAATCCGGGGATCAGTGCGCGGCAACGTCGGCGTATAAGAAGTATGATCCGACACTCTCCGCTATTTTTAAGGCCGGAAAAGACGACACGCGGGATAGCGTCTATCGCGCGATTCTTCCAGCTAAGGCATTGTTGGGGGACATCGGAGCGCAAATGGATAAGGATTTATATGGTTCGTCGGAAGATCCCGGGCTTTTTGCTTTAGAGCAGCAGTTGAAGGTGGCAGATGAACTGGTGAGGCAGATTTTGGGATTTGTAAGCAATAATCAGGGCGACGTGGATGCGGCGGTGAAGGAATATGACAAACTATCTCAAGCGGTAAAAGCGATTACAGATTCAGCGAAGGAAGTTGGTCTTAAGCAGGATCAAATGGACGCGGCCAACGCAAAGGCACAACAAGAAAATGATCGGAAACTTTTGGCGGATTCAAGAGAAGGGGGACGGAAGGGAGCGCTCGCGCGGCAGAAGTTTATTGATGAACAAGCTGACGGAGAAAAAGGCGCGGCAAAACAAGAGGGAGTACGAACAGCGAACGGCATTGCGCAAGAAATGATCCGGAAGGCCGTTGAGGACGTTGCCGATGAGGCAAAGAATGATCTTGATAGATTAAAATCGTCACAATGTGGTTGCGGCGACCAGGCGTTGTGGGATTTGCAGACGAGGTACAGCGTGATTAATAACTATCGTTTTTCCGGAAGAGACGGCTGTTTTGTGTACGGCGCGTGCTTCCAAAGCGACAGTAATGTATCAAGAGATGTTTATGAAGTTGACGCATCCGGCAACTCGGTCATTACGGGATCTATCCGTGTTCCCTATGGCGGTCCGAATACCTATTTTGTGAACTTTGTGAGGAATGCCAATACCGGCAACTTCATCGACATGTGCGGACCGATGGGTGGGGATCCGTATGTGGATGCTTGTAGGAATTGGAGTCCCCGCACTGATTCCGCGACGTATTGCGCTCAAAACAGCTCTGCTTGGAGTGATGAAAAAACAGTTCAAGAGCTAAATAACTTATTTAATCAGAATAAATAAGTTTCAAAAAACTCCGGCTATGATGCCGGAGTTTTTTGATTTTGGTTATTCTACTTTTTCCGCTTCTTCCTTTTCCGGCTCTTCTTCCGCTTCCGGAGTTTTTGCTTTTGGCGCCGCGGCATCGGCTTCCGGATTTCTCGGGTCGGTCCAGCTTGCGTATTTGCATGCAGGGTACTTCGCGCAGCCCCAGAAGATTTTTCCTCGCGCTCTGCCGCGGGATACTTTTCGTTCAACAATTTCGCCCGGCGCGTCCTTTCGCTCCGGCGAGGCAAGGCAGTCGGGGCATTTCATCCCGATGGTTTTCGGCGCATCCTTGGGTAATTGTTTTGTGGTTTTGCATTCCGGAAATCCGGAGCATGCCATAAACTTTCCAAACCTGCCGAATTTGATGATCATCGGCTTGCCGCATTTTTCGCATACTTCATTGGTCGGCTCATCGGCGATGGTTTTTTTCACTTCTTCGTACTTCGTTTCAAGGTTTTTTGCGAACGGCACGTAGAAGCTGCCGATGAGGTCTTGCCATTTTTCGTTTCCTTCGGCGACGCTGTCCAGTGATTCTTCCATCTTTGCCGTAAATCCGATGTCCACCACTTCGGGGAAGTTTTCGGTGAGTACTTTGTTGACGAGCTCGCCGATTTCCGTCGGGAAAAACTTACCTTCTTCTTTTTTGACGTAATTACGGAGCTGGATGACGGAAATAATCGGGGCGTACGTGGATGGGCGACCGATTCCGAATTCTTCCAGCGTTTTAATCAAGCTTGCTTCGTTGAAGCGGGGCGGCGGTTCAGTGAAGTGCTGTTCGGGGTCTATGCCCTGGAGGGCGAGCACCGAATCTTTCTGAATCACTGGAAGTTCATTTTCCTTAAACTTCTGCGGCCAAACTTTCAGATAGCCGTCGAACAGGCGTGTCGTGCCGTTGGCTTTCAGTGTGTATTGTTTTGCGTTTGTGCCTTTGGGGGTTGCGGCGGTGATTTCTATTCCGGTCGCGTCAAAGGTTGCCTGCGGCATTTGTGATGCCAAAAAACGCTGCCAGATAAGCGTGTAGAGTTTTTTCTCACCCGCTTCGGCGGTGGCAATTGTGTCGGGCGTTTCGGCTGGCTTAGTGGGGCGGATAGCTTCGTGCGCTTCCTGCGCGAGGCGCGATTTTGTTTTGAATACGCGCGGGGCGTCGGCGGCGTAGGCGGCGCCGAATGTTTCCGTTAAGTATTGTTTCGCGGCGACAAGCGATTCCTTTGAAAGGTTCAGCGAATCCGTGCGCATGTAGGTGATGAAACCATTTTCATACAGGCGCTGCGCCAGAAGCATTGTTTTTTTAGATGAATAGCCGAGCCGCTTTGACGCTTCCTGTTGCAGGGTGCTGGTGGTAAATGGCGGCGGCGGATTTTTCTTCAGCGTTTTTTTAGTGATGCCGGCAATAGCAAACGACGCCGAGGAAAGATCGGCAGAGATCGCTTTTGCGGTTGCTTCATTGGGAATGCTGAATTTTTCCATCGGTGCATCTCCGATTGAGGCGAGCGTGGCGACAAACGGCGCGTCCTTGGCTGTGAGCCGTGCGATAACAGACCAGTACTCTTCGGGCTTGAAAGCGCGGATTTCCAGCTCGCGTTCCATAATTAATCGCACGGCAACGGATTGCACGCGTCCGGCCGAGAGTCCTTTTGCCACCTTTTTCCACAAGAACGGGGAAAGTTTATAACCGACAAGCCGGTCCAGGACTCTCCGCGCCTGCTGAGCGTTCACGAGGTTCATGTCCAGTGCGCGCGGGTGCGTGAGCGCTTCTTCAATCGCGGACTTTGTGATTTCGTGAAAAACAATGCGCTCCGTTTTCTTGGTTTCTTGTTTTCCTGTTTTCTTGTCGTCAAGCCCGAGGGCTTGAGCGAGGTGCCACGCGATTGCCTCTCCTTCGCGGTCTTCATCAGTCGCGAGTACGATTTCGTCGCTTTTTGCCGCCGCCAGTTTGAGCTTCTTGAGCGTCGCGCGCGACTTTAGCGGAACCAAATATTGCGGCGTGTAGTTTTTTTCAACATCAATGCCGAGCTTGCTTCGCGGAAGATCGCGAATATGGCCGTAGGAAGATTCCACGACATAGTCGTCGTCGAGAAATTTTCCTATCGTTTTTGCTTTTGTCGGAGATTCTACTATTACAAGTTTCATGAAAGTTCGTACGTCCCGTCACATTCTCTGATTATACCCTTCAATTGCATAAATGTGAGCGCGCGGCTTACGGCATAAGAAGGAAGTTGGACTATTTCGCTGAGTTTGTCAACGGTCGCGGTTGCTGCCGAGTTTTTGAGCGCTTCATAAATACGCGCTTCGTCGCCCGAAAGTTCTGCCGCTTTTGCTGTGCTTGCTTTTGCCGGTGATACATCTTCGCCGAACGCGGCGCGGATGTCGTCCGGTGTGGTGACCAGCGCCGCGCCTGTTTTAATCAATGCGTGCGAACCGCTAAAGTTCGGATGTCCTACGGGTCCCGGAATAACAAAGACGTCGCGGTTTTGTTGAAGCGCGAACGTCGCGGTGGCGATTGAGCCGGACCGTTCCGGCGCCTCAATGATAAGGGCTCCAAGCGATAGTCCGCTCACAATACGGTTGCGTTCTAAAAAACGGGCTTGGTAGCAGGGGGAGCCTATGGGGTATTCACTGATGAGCGCGCCGCCCTCGGTGATGATGCGTGCGGCGAGAGATGCGTGTTCCGAGGGATATACTTCATCTAACCCGCAGGCAAGCACGGCAACCGTAGCGCCTTTTGCCTTAAGCGCGCCGGTGTGCGCCGCTCCGTCAATCCCGAGGGCGAGGCCGCTTGTGATACACCAGCCGGCGCCCGCCAAGCTCTCCGCGAACTGCTCCGCGGTTGCTCTTCCTGACGCGGTTGCTTTGCGTGTGCCGACGATTGCCAGCGCGTGAAGCTTCGGCAAAGCTCCTTTTATATAGAGTGCGAACGGCGGGTGATGGATTTCATTGAGTAGCGCGGGGAACTCATTGGATTCGCGCATACAAATGGCGATGCCGTGTTTTTGCAGTTGGTCCCATGCCTGCTCCGGATTGATGTTGCCCAGTTCTGTGCTTGTTTTCCACGCGTCTTGCCAAGAGGCGCGCGACTTTTTGGCGCGGGCGATCTTCACGTAATCGCCGCCGCACGCGAGGGCAACCGCATTATAATAGTAGGAGTCGTCCATGTAAGATGGGTTCCGGCGTGCCCTGTGCTACAACTTCGATTTATTTTGGTGATTCATGATGGTATATTTGTAACATGAGGTATGTTGAAAATCCAAGCATATTTCTCTCAATGTCTCATATGATCGAAGTTGTAGCACGGGGCGTGATATAATGGAAATAATGGAATCGTCTCAAAAAAGAACTTTATTGATTGATGTCGGAATCCCCGTGGCGGGCCTTTTGGCGTTTGTTGTTTTTACCGCGGTGTTGCGTCTTGATATGGCGCGGCGCGTTGAGACGATCGCGGGATTGCGGCAGATGATCGTGTCCCGCACGCAAGCGGTTCAGACGCTCGCGTCGCTCCGCGCGGACGCGGAACGGGCTCGCATCTACTCTAGCGTACTCGGGAATATTTTACCATCGCGCGATCAGCTCATCAGCTTCCCGAAGGAGTTTGAGCTCATCGCAAAGAAATATAACGTGCGGCTTGCCGCCGCCTTCGGAGCCGAGGCGGTTGCTTCAGGCGGGGAACCGGGCGCGATTGATTTTTCTTTTCAAATGAAAGGGGCGTATCCGGATATCGTCGCGTTTCTTGCCGCCGCGGAGTCAAGCCGGTATATTCTTGGCTGGACTTCGTTTGAGTTTCTGAAGGATAAATTGAGTGATTATAATGCGACGGTATTTGGCCGGGTGTTTACAAAGTAGTGAGCAAAAACGTTATGGCATATTGGAAAAAGGAATGGTTTTATGGAGTCATGGGCAGTGTCGGCGCAATTGCGCTACTTCTTTATGTTATTTTTACGCTACAATTTCTGGTGCGTGAGTTGGGACGGTCGTTAAATCCGAACTTGATAAAAACGCCGGAGGTTGTTAGATTTAATCTGGACAAAATGAAGGAGCTGAAGATCCCGGGGATATAGGAGCATTTCACGGAAAAATCTTTCTTTGTCTCGTAAGCGCGTATAGCTCAGTTCCGCCAGAGGCGGATAAAGTCCGAGCGGTCGCCTGAGGCGACAGGTCGAAGGTCCGATTTCTGTACGTTACATATGGATTTGCGCGTATAGCTCAGTCCCGCCAGAGGCGGGTAAAGTCCGAGCGGTCGCCTGAGGCGACAGGTCGAAGGTCCGGTTCCCGTACGTTGTATAAAAGCAAATTCGCGCGTATAGCTCAGTGGTAGAGCGCGTCACTGATAATGACGAGGTCGAAGGTTCGATCCCTTCTACGCGCACCGCATTATTGATAATGCAAGGTGCGAGCGAGGTCGTGGGTTCATTCAAAAAGTAATTGCGCCCTTAGCTTAATGGAAAAGCGTCACATTGACATTGTGAAGAGCGCAGGTTCGATCCCTGCAGGGCGCACCGATGTATCATGTTTATATTCTTCGCAGTTTGAAGAACGGCCGTTTTTACGTTGGTCAGACAAATGACGTTGTCCGGCGACTTTACGAACATAATACCGGGCAAAGTACTTACACGCATCTGACTAAGCCTTTTATTCTTATCCATCAAGAGAGTTTCAATTCACGATCTGAAGCAATGACGCGGGAGAAGTTTTTGAAGACTGGTAAAGGCAGGGCATGGATTTATGAGCTGTTTCGGTAGACTTGTCCGCCTATGGTAGAGCGGTCGCCTCAGGCGACAGGCCAGAAGTCCGATCCCTTCTACGCGCACAAAATACAAAACTGTCCCGCATTGCGGGACGGCAATTAGTTCGATTCCTCCCAGGCGCATAACGTAAAATAGAAGACCGCAACACGATTGTTGTCGTGCTGCGGTCTTTGGGCTTTTAGTCAATGTCGTTTGCGGAGAGCTTCTTGCGCTTCGCATGCTTCGCGAGCTTTACGAGCGCCTTCGTTTCAATCTGCCGTACGCGTTCGCGGGTGATGCGGAGTTGCTTGCCGATCTCGTCGAGCGTCTGCGGTACTTCGCCGTTCAATCCGAATCGCGACCTAAGGATACCGCGTTCCCGGTCGTTGAGGGAAGCCAAGAGCGTTTCCAGTGTCTCGGTAGCGTCAAATTCCCGCCGATCTTCCGTTGCTCCCACGACGCCCAGCACTTCGGGATCGTCAGCGCAGAGCACCGCCTTCTTTGCCGGTCCTTGGAGCGTCCGTAGCATTGCGTCAATCGCTTCGTCACCCGGCGGATTCTTCAGTGCGAGTCGCTTACGGATTGCGTGGCGTTTTGCATCGGCATTCCGCATTCTCTCAATCTCCGGCGTTACGGCTTTCCGGTACTTCGCTAAGAGATCCTGCATGAATGAGGGAATCCGGATGATGCGCGCCTGATCGCTCAACGCCCGGCGGATTGTTTGCTTTACCCACCATGTGCCGTACGTTGAGAACCGGAACCCGCGCCCAGGGTCGAACTTCTCCACGGCTTTGATGAGACCAATCGTCCCTTCCTCAACGAGATCGGAGAACGGCAAACCTCTGCCGCGGTAGTGTTTCGCGATGGAGAACACAAGCCGCAGATTAGCGCGGATGAGATGTTCGCGAGCATGCAAGTCGCCCTCCCGCGTTTTTCGCGCAAGCGTTTGTTCATCGTCGGCCGAGAGTAGCGGCGTCTTGCCGATTTCCTGGCTGTATTCTGCCATGTCCAAATCGTCGTCGCGCTTTCGCATCACGCGCTCCTTTCGTATCCGATGTCTTTGAAGCTGTATCTATATTATAATTTCATGAGCGTCAGGTCAAGCACGGTGCGCGATTCGGGATTTTCGGTTTCAAAGGTGTATGTCGTAGCGCTGTTTTCCTTCCAGATAAATCCCGGCGGCGCTTCGACGCGATATGAAAACTTGGTGTTGGTTCCGGATTGACGCTCAAACACAAAGCGGTAACCGACGTCAGACGCAAGAACAAGCTGCCTTTCGAGTTCGTAGTCCGCGACTAGCGTTTTTTTCTCGCCGCGATTGACGGTGAGCCATGCCGCGAATGTGGTTTTGCCGAATTGCGTGTATTGTTGTGCTTTGAATTCAGGGAGCCATTCCGCTGACTGTTCAATCGCTTGTACGTCGGCGTCGCGAAGGTAGCTGGGGCGCACGAGCGGCGCGTCGGGGATTTTCCCGTCGTGTCCTGAAAATGTTGTGAGGCGGCTCTCAAACGGCGTGAGTACTTGGATAAAGTTTTTGTTCGGAGCGCGGTACCACCATTCGGTTTGGTTCGCGCCGGTGTGCGCGCGTGTCACGGTGAGGCGGTTAATCACGCGTCCCTCGACGTCAATGTGGCTTTCGAGCGCCACGGACTCGTTTATGAATGCGTCGGATTTTCCTCCGGCGATGTTCGTGTCAACAACGGCGAGATAATCCTCCGTGCTGCGCGCTTCGGGGGTGTAGAGTTCGCCGCCGAGGCCTGCGTTTTGGATATACGCCTCAAGAGTGCGGTCCGCGGCGTATATCATGAGATCTTTATGCCTCACTCTTTCCCGGAGCATTTGTGTGAGCGCGCGTTTTTGGTCGCTGCTCGCGCTAGCGAGCCTTTCAAACAGCATCGGGGTGAGCACGCTTAAAATGCGCTTGGGTGTTCCCGCGGCTTTGTCGGCGCCGGATTCCACCTCCGTTTGCACTGCAGCGAGAAAATTTTCCGCGGTGACAGTTTTTTGATATTCTGCGAGTTCAATCGGACCAACGACGGTTAATACGTCTTCAATAAGATGGACGTTTAGCGCGATGGCGCCGGCAAAGGTTGTGCCACGCTCGCTGTATATTTTTGATTTTTCAAGGAAATCGAGGACTTTCGCGGCGGAGGTGGGGAAGTCAAAAAACCAGTTCGCGTCGCGCGCTCCCCAGCGTCCAGTGATGGCCTGGAGGGGCCGGGGCGGCAGCACGGCAATGTCGAGCTGGCCATCAGGGTCGTAGATGTCGCGGACATCAATGTTTGTTACGCTGCCGTCTTGAATGGTCACCACGGCATAGCTTCCGATGAAGCCGCCCGTCGGCCGCATTTCGGACGGGTTTTGGAAAAGTATGGCGAGATGTGTGGGGGTGACGGTGCCGAGCAGTTCGCGCGCGCCTTGAAGGAGTGTTTGATTGCGATAAAGTTCCGTCATGAGCGCCAGGTAGTCGCTGGGAAAACTGACACGTACCGTTGCCGCTGACGCCTGCAGGCGGTTGGCGAGCGTGATCATCGCGGAAATTTTTTGGTCAAGCGCGTCCAGGCGCGTGACCAGTTCATGGCCGCGGCCGCCGAACATCATCTGAAACGCGCTTGACTGCAGGCCGGCAAGTTCTTCGCTGACGCCCAGCGCCGCGCCGGAGAACGCGACAAAGTCGTCTAAGGCACCCGGCACGGCGTTCAGCACGGGGAATAGTTTTCCACCGAGCGTGAACAGCTGAAAAATCCCCACGCTTTGCGCTTGGGATTTCATCGTGTCAATTTGCCGCGTAATCGCCGCGAGCGATTCATTCGCTTTTTTCATGTCAAAACTTTTGAGCGCGGCGCCGACGTCGTGCATGTTCGCGGCGATATCTTTTTTTGCCGACAGGAATTCGTTCCGCAATTCGGCGATGATGGTGAGGTATCCCGCGGCGCCGACAAAAATGACGGCGAGTGTTCCAATGGCAAATATCCTGACGCGTGAATGTCGGCGGACACGCGTCGCGGGTGCCGGGGCCGTCATCGCGGCATACGTCGCTTTAGGCGCCGGTTTTATGATGTCGGCAAATTTTTTATATTTTGGTTCTATCGGCATAATTGCGAAGTACGGTCACGGTTTGATCAGCGGCGCGTTCCCAAGAAAAACGTTTTGCGTTTTCCAGCCCTTTGTCGCGTAGCGTCCGGCGAAGTCCTTCATTGGTAATGACTTCAGCGAGGGCGTCGGCGAGTTCGCCGGTGCGCCACGGATTTACATATAGCGCGCCACCCCCAAGTATTTCCGGAAGCGCCGTGCGGTCGGCAACTACCGCCGGAATGCCGCACGCCTGGGCCTCTAACGGCGGCAATCCGAATCCTTCAAAAAAAGAAGGGTACACGAATGCCTCACTTCCATTATAGAGCAAAACACGTTCCTCGGTTTTTACCGGGCCCCAGAAAATGATGTGTTGTCGGTATGGTGAGTGCGCTGCTTCGCGTACGATACTCGCGTATAGCCAGCCAGGCGCGCCGGCGAGTACGAGGCGCAGATCGCGGAATTGCGGCGACGCCTTTAATATATTAAACGCTCGGATCGCTCCGGTGATATTTTTGCGCGGTTCAAGCGTGCCGAGGTAGAGGAGGTAGGGGAAGGCGACGTTGTTTTGCTTTTTCCATTCGCGCAAGAGGGAATCGTCAGTGGCAATCGGGCGGAATTGCGTATCAATGCCGGAGTAGATTACCGAAATCTTTTCCTTTGGAATGTTCCATGTGGTCACGAGGTCATATTTGGTGTATTCGGAAACGGCGATGAGGTGTGCGGCACGCTCGGCGTTCGTCTTTGGCGCCTGTACCGAATGCCAGAGCCGTTTCCTGAACGGAAAAAAATCCGGATGATGGACGAATGAAAGGTCGTGAAATGTGATGACGTGCGGGGAGATACCTGTTTCTATGATATTGAAGTGCGGACTAAAGACGACGTCGGTATTTGTAACGCGAGGAAAACGGAATGCTCCGAAACTTACATCCAATAGTTTATTGGGTATGTGCCAATTGGTGACGCTTGCGTTGGGGTTGCTTGTCCACGCGCTCGGGAGTTTTGCAATGCGGACGCCATTATGAAAAAAGGTCAGGCGATCATGCGGCGCGCGCGCAATAATGCCGCCGATGATGTGTTCGGCGTATTCCTCAACGCCGGAGTGTCCACCGTAACCCAGGACGCGCGTGTCAATCGTGAGATGCATACCCTGTGCTACAACTTCGATTGGTTTTTAATAATCAACATGATTTGTACATACAAAACATTTCTAGCTTGCGAAACCAAATCCTTATCAACGCGAAAAACGAATACGGCGATCGAAGTTGTAACACGGGGCATATGTACATTATAGGCGTGGGGGCTTGCAAATGCACGGGAGTTTTGATACGCTATCTTTACATATGGACGAGGCAATCATGAAACAAATCAAGTCCGGCGCCACGGTGCGCGTTTGGGAACGCGTGAAAGAAGGCGATAAAGAGCGCGAAAGCTCTTTTGAGGGGCTGGTGTTGGCGCGGAAGCACGGGAATCAAGCCGGTGGGACGTTTACCGTCCGTGGCACGGTCGCGGGCGTTGGCGTTGAAAAGGTGTACCCGGTTCATTCGCCGCGCATTGCGAAAGTGGATGTGCTTTCGTCTCCCAGAAAAGTGAGCCGCTCAAAGCTGTACTACATCCGTAATTTGTCTAAGAAAGAAACGCGGCAGAAAGTGGGACTTTCGGGGGAGTAGGGTGAGTATTCACGAATATCGCGAATTTGACTCGGCAATAATGCGAATAAGACAAGCCGCCACGCATCGTGCGGGGCGGCTTGTTGCTTGGGTTGAAAATTAAGAAAGCACTTGCTATAGTAGGTGAGAAGTTATAAGGAAAGCGCCCGGGTGGCGAAATGGCAGACGCACTACCTTGAGGTGGTAGCGCCGCAAGGCATGCAGGTTCGACTCCTGTCCCGGGCACCAGAATATAATTTGTTAGAAGTATTGATCCAAGCCGCGTTTTAATTTTGGAGGAAGGAAGTTTTTAATAATTAAAAACTATATGAGCATCGAAAATCCGTTCAGTAATCCTCCGCAGGAAACTCCAGGGCCAGAGGAGGAAAAACAAGAACAGCCGGCAAGGGAATCAGTCGCCCAAGAACAAGGCTTGTCAGCAGAGCAAATAGAACAGTACGAACAGTACGAACAGTACGTGAAGGATCATCCGGAAACTGTCATAGCTCCGGAGAACTTACGTGAATGCGGTCCGGAAATTGCGGAATATGAAGAGATGCTTGTGTCGTTTGAGTCGGCATACTCTCTCGCAGAGTTGCACTTGATTATTGACCTCAAACCGGAAGATGCCGCAAATTATCCTTTACGAGAATCGGCCAAAGCCGCACTTGTTCCTATTGTTGAAAAAATGAATATATTAAAAAAAGAAACGAATATCGCGCCTGAAAAACGCGAAGAGTTAAAAGCAAGATACGAGCGTCTTTCAAAAGCTGTCGGGATCATAAATAACAATAAAGTTGATCATACCAGGTAGTTAAAATCACGATATTGTAAATCAAATCAAAAACCCCTCCGACAGACATCGGAGGGGTTTTTGATTTAAGTCCCTAATCTCTGCTTAAAAAGCAATCTTTGATTAAGCTGCCGATGTCTTCTTTTTTATATGCGCGGTAGCCCTTGCGTTCCATGGATTCCCGAAACGGCGTGGTGCTACTCAAGAAACACAGATGTCCTTTGAATACGTCGTTTCCTCGGACAAGCTCCTCGGCGAATCCGCCGAGGGAATCCAGAATATAAAAGTCGTATTGGTTGTTTGTCAAAAACTCGCGGATAGTATCCTTTGTGCATACCGCGTAGTGTTTAATTTTTGACGCTATATCTTCGTTGAGCAGCTCCGCCACTTCTTTGAGCTTTTTTTCCGAGTAGTCATTGTCCGGCGCCACAAACAGGAAACTCACCGCAAGGGGCGGTGTCGTGTTTGCGCGGAAGAGCGGCTCATAGTATTTGAGGTCGCTCGGGCTGTCTTCAATGATGAGGACGCTGCTCATGCGTATATTGAACTTAGGAAAAACCTATCTATAACGGTATCCCTAGTCGCGGCGACTGTCAACCGCCCGCATCGCTTTACTAAAGACATATAGGAGGGCCTTGCCCTGTGCCAACGCGAAGCTTTGGCACAGGGTTGACTTTTCCAAATTATCGTGTATACTTATTGCAGTTACGTCGGGAGTGTTCCTGATGCGAATTCAAGCAGTTCCGAGTTGTGGAGGTGCAACATGTCTGGTATCGCGGGAATTGTGGCTCTGGTGACGCCGTAGGGGATCGCGCTCGTGCAGGAGCCCGCGAAGCCCGGCAAACTCTACTGGAAGTTTCCGGGTGGCGCTGGCGAGGGGAATGAGACCCCGAAGCAGTGCGCGCGGCGGGAGTTCCTGGAGGAGGTCGGGGGAGTGGAAATCTACGAGAACGACCTCGTGCTTATCAAGACGGAGCAGGTCGTTGACGAGAAGAGGGCGTGGCGTAACCACACCCGCTACTTCTACAGGGTGGATAAGGACGTCGTGAATCCCAAGGCTCGTGGCGACGAGGGGGAGATCATCCAGATCTTCCGGCCTGAGGACGCCGCGGAGATGCTGAAGAGGGGGGGAGATGCTCCCAGGGCACTGCGAGATCCTTCGTGGGATTCTCGCGACACTCGGCGTCGCTGCGTAGGTAGATCATTCGTGGGCCGGTCGTCTAGGCGACCGGTCCACTTCTTTTTTCTTCGCGCTGTTGTATTATGGGTAAAGCTCAAGTCGGTCTCATTGCGAGGAATCTCCGATGCAATACAATGACCGGGAACGGATCGCGACGGCAGCGGTGTGGTGTGGAGTGCTCGGGGCTTTGCTGCTCCGGCTCTTCGACCTCGTGGATTGGATGAGGCGGCCGGAGTTGCGGCGCGTGGAGGACTTCCGGGAGCGCTATGGCGAACTCGGAATGATTGTCCTTCAGGCCTACAACACCGTGAACCCCTTCCACACTTATGACGAGGAAAAAGCGCCCGGCGCGTATCTCGTCTACGCCGTGCGGTTCATGGAGTCGTGGACGTCCGAGGCTTACGCGGATGTCGGCAAGCATGGGCGCGTCGGCGCCATCGTGCACGACAGCTTCGGCGCCGACACGCGCGAGGTGCTGTGGCAGACCTCGTGCATCCGTGACATCGTGGACAGGATCTGGTGGAGAGCTTTTCTCGTCAAGAGCCAGTAAAAGGAGGCATAGCGATGTCGTACAGCCCGAAGGCGCACGACTTCTCGGAAGCGACGCTCGCGAAATTCGTCGGCGGGCAATTGGAGGTGCTTGTACTCCCTGCGCTCGGCGGATTGCATCCTCGGCGATACCGTGGTGAGGTGCGCGAGCTCGCGTATGTTGGCACCGTGCTTCGTTTCCGGTTCGCGCGGCTCGAGGAGAAGCAGTACCCGCTTTCCGTAGAGAAGGGGAAATGGTTCGGCGGTCCGGCGCCGGAGGACAAATGGTTTACGATTGATCTCGCAGCGTGGGACGTCGTGAAGTCCACAGAAGCGGGGAGTATCGTATTTCTTCATTACGCAACCGGAAGCATGGCGACGCTCCGGCCCTCGGCCAGCGAGAAGCTTCCGAAGGCTGAATCGGTCAATCTCTAGCAGAGAACGGTCCCGCGCGCGGCAATTGCCTCGCGCGGGACTACTTTTTTTGATAGAATAGTAGTTGATGGCTGAATGTATTACCGATGCGATGGTGATTGACAAAGAAGACAGCGGCGAGCAGGATGCCCGCGTTTTTTTGTACACCGAGGCGCTGGGGAGTGTTGTCGCGAAAGCCACGAGCATCCGCAAAATCACTTCAAAGCTCGCCACGCACTTGGAGCCGCTGAATTTTGTGAAGGTGCGGCTTATTGAGCGAAGCACCGGCGGATCCACCGGTTATCAGATCGGTGACGCGCTACTGCGCCACCGTTCTCTCGGGTGGCGCGCGTCACCGGAGGCGCTTGCCGTCGGTTTGCGCCTCGCGCACGTGTTTAAAGAAAGTGGGTTTCGTGGCGATTCGGACCCAGAGATGTGGCGGATGCTTTCGGAAATGTTCGGTAATCCTCCCGCGTCGCCGTTTACCGCTTATACTTCAAAGATGCTCGGCATTTTGGGGTTTGACCCGCGATACGCGGCATGCAGTGTGTGCGCGAACGAACGCCCGACGAAATTTTCATTTCGGGCGCTGGCATTTTTCTGTGACACTTGCGCGAAGCAAGACCATTCGTCTATGCTGAAGTGCGTCAATTATGTCTAAGGTGTTTCTTATATTTTCTATCTTTATCATTGCTGCGGCCGCGGGGCTCGGCTGGTATTATTTTTCCGGCAGTGGTTCTCATGCTGTTACGATTGATGTGACCAAGCCCGACCGCGTACTCATCGGGGTTCCTTTTTCAA
Source organism: bacterium (assembly GCA_030649055.1). NCBI lineage: Bacteria > bacterium. Next base: position 27,144 of record JAUSGH010000021.1, read on the forward strand.
TCAACATAGCGGCGGGAAACACCGGCGGAGGAGCATTGCGCGACGCAAAGCTTTCACTTGAGCTTCCGCTTGGCGCGGCATTTGTCGGCGCGAGACCCGAGAAGACCACGGAGACGAAAAGTTTGGGGCTTATCGGCGAGGGGAGCACGGTGCAGGAGGAGTTTGACGTGATTGTGCTGGCTAACGAGCAATCTATTAAGCGGTTTGTTGTACGCATTAATTATTCTCCTGAAAGTGTCGGTTCGCGGTTTGAAGAAACGAGTGAGTTTGATGTGGTGGCGGATGCAAGTGGTATGATGTTGGACCTTGTGGCGCCGGAGTCGGCGGTCAGCGGGGAGGAGTTCGGATTTGATGTGCCGGTGAAAAACATGGCAGGCATTGACTTCCGTAATCTGAAACTCACCATCCAATACCCGCCTGGTTTTGAATTTAAAAAAGCATCGCTCGCGCCCGACCTCGGCCAGCATACGTGGCAGCTTGGTGATTTGCGTAGCGGTTCGGAAACAACACTTCATGTGCGCGGCAATCTGCTGGGACAAGCCTCTGCGAGTTTTGAGTTTCGGGTCGTGCTTGAGGCGGAATTTTTGGGCGAGCAGTATATTATCGGGACAAAAACCGCGCGTGTCACTGTTGCCGAGTCGCCGCTGAACTTACTGTTGAGCGTTAACGATAGTCCATTGTATATTGCCGCAATCAACGAAACGCTGGTGTACGCGGTGGAGTATGAAAATACGTCAAACCAGCCGTTACAGAACGCGGTGGTGAAAGCGGAGCTCCGTGGCGAGATGTTTGACCTTTCGACGCTACGCGCCGCAAACGCGGCGGTTAATCCTTCCGGTAACGCGGTAGTGTGGAGCGCGGCAACATTTCCGGATCTCGCCGTTATCCCCCCGCATAGTTCCGGTGTACTGATATTTACCGTGCGGACGCTTCCTAACTATCCCGTGCGGCGGTTGAGCGACCGGAATTTTCTTTTGAAGGCGGATGTTCGCATGGATGCCGAAGGAACACCCAAGGGATCGGAATCGCGGCGCGTATCGGGGCTTATGCGTCTTGAAACGAAGGTGAAAGGGGCGCTCGCGCTCGACGCGAAAGCGTTTTTCCGCGACGCTGGCGCCGGTGTTTTGAATAATGGTCCTATTCCACCGCGGGTGAATGCCTCGACCAACTACACCGTGCATTGGCTGGTCAAAAACTTCTCTACCGATGTCGCGAGTGCCACGGTCCGCGCGCGCTTGGGCGACAATGTTCGTATGACTGGGGTAGTGAAGGGTGTTTCTCCCGAACAATTGAACTACAATGCCAATACGCAAGAGGTTGTGTGGGCCATTGCCCGCATTCCGGCGACCAAAGGTATCACCGACGCGCCGCTTGAGGCAATTTTCCAGATTGAGGCAACGCCGAGCCCGAATCTTCTTCGCATGTACATGCCGCTCATCGGCGAGACGGTTATTGAGGGAAGCGATATGTTTACGGGGAGCGATATCCGGGCAACCGACGTGGCGATTACAACTTCACTGCCGGATGATGCGAGTATTGGCGGACAGGGAGGAATGGTGGTACAGTGAACGCGATGCTAATATACGAATGCGTGCGAATGATACAAATGCAGAAAGTTGATTCGTATAATTAGTATTCATTAGTATATTTGCATCGGGGTAGTATATGTTGCTATGAAAAAATCAGAGAACGAGACATTGATGGATAAAGTAATCTCGCTCTGCAAGCGCAGAGGTTTTGTTTTTCCCGGCTCGGAGATTTACGGCGGCCTTGCGAATTCGTGGGATTACGGTCCATTGGGCATTGAATTAAAGATGAACGTGAAGACGGAGTGGTGGAATCGGTTTGTGCGTCAGCGGAAAGATGTCGTTGGAGTGGACACGGCGCTTATTATGAATCCGAAAGTATGGGAAAATTCCGGGCACTTATCAACGTTTAACGATCCGCTCGTAGAATGTAAGAAATGTCATGCGCGTTATCGCGCGGACCAGATAAAAGACAATATCTGTGAAAGTTGCGGCGGCAAGAATTTTACGCCGGCAAAACAATTTAATCTGATGCTCAAAACGTTCTTGGGTCCCGTTGAAGACGAAAAATCCGTTGTTTATTTCCGTCCCGAGACAGCCCAGGCAATGTTCGTTGATTTTAAAAACGTACTGGGTACTTCACGCAAAACACTGCCATTCGGTATCGCGCAAATAGGAAAAGCCTTCAGAAACGAGATAACGCCCGGCAATTTTATTTTCCGCACGCGTGAATTTGAACAAATGGAAATAGAATACTTCATTAAAGAGGCTGATTGGGAGAATCAATTTGAGCATTGGCGAAAAGAAATGTGGAGCTGGATGACGGACGATTTGGGTCTCAAAAAAGAACACATCCATGAGCTCGATGTTCCGAAAGACGAGCTCGCACATTACTCAAAAAAGACGATAGATTTTGAATATGATTATCCGTTCGGCACAAAAGAGCTCTATGGACTCGCATACCGCACAGATTTTGATCTCAAAAATCATTTCAAAGAACCGCCATATAGGGAGGAAGGGAGCGAAGCATTTTATCCGCACGTGATTGAGCCGACGTGGGGCGTGGACCGTTCTATGCTCGCCACACTTCTCGAGTCCTATGCGGAGAACCCTTCGACGGATTCGACAAGCTCACCACAAGCAAGCTCAGGGCAAGCGGGACGCGTTGTATTAAAACTCCCGCCAAAGCTTGCACCCTACAAAGTCGCCGTATTCCCGCTTCTCAAAAATAAACCTGAGTTGGTTGCAAAAGCCCGTGAGATTTATGCGTCGCTCCGAAAGAAATACATGACTGCGTGGGATGACAGAGGTAATATCGGCAAGCGATATTATGCGCAGGATGAAATCGGTACACCGTACTGCATCACCGTTGATTTCGATACGTTAGAAGATAATGCCGTCACTGTTCGTGACCGCGACAC
>JAUSGH010000022.1 GCA_030649055.1 bacterium
ATGAACTCTGTTGCGCAACGGCGGCGGCGACACACGTCGGTTTGGTAACGTCTGTATTATTCAACGTAACCGCGGCTGTCCTAGCCAAAAGTCTTCCCAAAATCGTTGAACCACCCGCGTCTGAAATGGAAGCCGCGGCCATTATGGTTCCTTTGAAGTTTGACCCCGATCCGATCGTCGCGGAACTGCCGACTTGCCAAAATACATTACACGCCTGAGTGCCGGTTGTGAGGTTAACCACGCTTCCGCCAGCCGTAGTGAGCGTGCTACCCGACTTAATGATAAAGACGGCATTGGCATCGCCAAGACCATCGAGCGTAACCGCTCCGGTTAGTCCAACCGAAGAATCGCCTCCGTAGACACCCGGCGTCAACGTGCCGCCATTGAACGTTGCGAGGTCGGAAGTAATCACGGTTGTTGTCGCCTGGTCGCGCGCATCAATAAACGCCGTGACCAAATCGTTTTTCGCGATTATAAGCAGGCCGGCGTTCGTCAATAAACATCCAACCGTTGAATCGTCGCCACCGGTATATCCGGCATTGGTATCATAAATCGTTCCCGTTGTTTCACTGCACGACAGGTTGGTAATTGCCGTACCGCCGGTGGGGCTTAAACCGACATTGCCGACAATAGCAGAACCGCCAGTGGGGTCCGAAATTGCCGAACCGGCCAAAACTGCGAAATCATCTGCCGTGCCAAGCGTTGGCGCGGTTGCCGCGAATGCCGCGAATGGCCCCGCGAAACCGAACGCAATGGCGATGGCCGATGCGGTTACTAATGATTTTATGCTTATTTTTTTCATGTATGTTATGTGATTAATTTAAAATTATTTTTTTAATGCGACTTTATGTAGTTACGGGTTATTGATCCGAAGTTCCCGAACGCCGGGCTAATCCCGACTTTTGCCTGAAACTCGGCTAACGCGTCACGGGTCATGCCGCCAAAGTAAGCGGTTACGCCAACTTTAGCCAATGCTTCCGCGGCTGGACCTTTGTGTTGATCAATTAAAAATTGCTGAAGAGTAGTAACGTCGCCTCCCCTGCTTCCTTTGCCAAGATTCATCGCAATCATCCGGATTTGCTGACCCAAATTAGCAGCCGGCGCAGCTGCGGCGGCGGCAGAACTTTGCTGTTGCTGTTTCGCCTGCACCTGCGCCTGGAGCGCACGCAAAGTTGAAAGCAATGCAGTCATCTGGTCCGATTGTCCTTGAGCAGATTGAGTCGCGGAGGTCGCAGAAACTGCCGGGGTAGCGGGCGTTGCGGGGCTTACCGTCGGCGTTGCGGGTGTTGCTGGTATAGCCGGAGTTGCGGAAATTGCCGGCGTTTGGGTTACAACGATTGCCGGAGCTACGTAGACAGGCGCGGTCACCGTGCTTGCGTCTAATGTAACTGCGGACTGCGCCAATGCCCGGCCGTTCAATGTTGCGCCGGTGTTCAATATAATAGCTGTCTGGTCTAATATGGTTCCGTTAAAAACAGACGTTGTCCCGAGTGTTGTCTGGCCTGCGACAACCCAGAAGACGTTGCTCGCCTGCGCGCCGCCTGAAAGAATCACTTTTACTCCTGAACTTACGGTAAGATTTTGCGCGACTTGAAATATCCACACATCGTTTGCGCCGCCCGAGAGCGTTACGTCGGTTGGTATAGTCAGGCCGGTGCTCCATTTATAGAGTCCGGGGGCAAGCGTCATTCCGCTGATATTGAAATCAGTTGCGGTTGGATTTGTGCGTCCGGCGGCTTCAGTGTAGGCGTCTTGCATGGCAAGCACCGCCGCGGTCACGTTCGCGGGAGTCGGATTGGCGTAGCCGGGCGCATATATTTTCCCGACGACTAGCGCTGACGTGGAGTAGGCGCTCGCCGCGGGAAGAGAAAGATCGAATCCGGTTTGGTGATGAGTTTACAGGGGCAGACGGGCGGCGATATAAAAAGGTCAGTGATACTGAACTTGAAGTCGTAGAATAGGGCTATATTTCTTCGTTTAGTCCCCAAAGAAACAATCCCAACTCAAATACAAGAATCCCAATCATGACTATAATTATAGAAAGCCAAAACGGCATCTCAATAAAACCTGTAACAACCAAAGAACAAGCCCATGCCAATATGAACGATAAGCTAAGCCCTTTCCGGAGCATATCCTTTGCCCAATCTTCAAACTTACCGCATATATCCATTAATTTATCCATCGCATAAGCATAACATAAGCAGGCATATTTTGTCAATGTAGCTTGCTTCTGCCGGGCTGATACCAAGATCACCGACAATGGCGGTTGTTCCGGTTGTTGAAATCCCTGTTTTTTGCGAGAATCACGAAATTACCCGAGGCGCCGAGATTCACCAATGCCGGACCGGCGGCGAATGCGGAAAATCCCGTCATGCTCAACACGGAGAAAACGGTGAGCGTTGTTGTTAGTAAATTTTTATTGAACGTCATAAAGATTTTTAAGTATTAATGAACTGATTATGTGAATAAATTATTTGTTGAAATTGTTTCGTGTACGGATACAATCGACCACCAACTAAAAACTTTTAGAAAAGGCAGAGTACTCCTTTTATATCAATTATTTTTATTATACCATTTTTACTTTTTTGACTAGTGGGGATAACTTTTGAGCGAATAGTACAAGCGCAAAAATCACCCGCCGATTCCCCCGCTCATATTTAAAAATCCCTCAAAGAAGGGATTTTTAAATATGAGCGGGTAACGGGAATCGAACCCGTATCTCGACCTTGGGAAGGTCGCATTCTACCACTGAACCATACCCGCAATGTTCCGAGTGTACCAAACCTACGGCGCGATTTCCACTGTGCCGTTGCTCCACTGCAATTTCGACAAAAATATCCGGGCGCTTGCGTCGCGGCGCGCAGATAAAAGCCATGATTGTATATCGGCCAACTCGCCCTTCAACGCTTCATCGAGGAGCACCTGCTTCGCCTCCGGAAGCAGTAGCATTTCCTGAAACTCCTCAAATGTCGTGCCATACAACTCCGGCACCGCCTCGCGCAGACGGTCAACCTGCGCGTCCGCTATTTTTCGGTTCGCGAGCGCAAGCACCCGGTCACCGAGCCGCCGCTCGAGCTCCGCATCAATAAGCCGCTCGGCGACCAGTTTATCAAGTGTGGCGCGGCGAATTTCTCCATACAACGCGCTGACTTCTTCCGACGTGAGCTGACGGTGCGCCGCCGCCTCCTGCGACCTCACGTAAAAATTCAATCCTGCAAGCGCCACGCGCTGAAACTCTCGCGCCGAAATCATAGCTCCGTTCACCGTTGCCACCGGATAGAGCGCGTTGTGCAATACATAAAAAACTCCCGCTCCAAAAGTTACGAGCGCGATAAGCCCGATATAGAAATGGTGTCGCTTCATTACGGATTTTTCTTCGGAATAACCACGATTAACCGCTCACCCGGCTCCCCATAGTGCAATTCCTTGCGCGCCGCCTTGGCAAGATTTTGCGGATCTCCGAGATACGCAATAGTTGCTTCAAGCTCAACATTTTCGCTCAACAAGCCGTCTACTTTTTTTACTACGCGATCGCGCTCCGCGATAAGCGCCTCGTCGTGATAATACAATCCTTTGAGTTGCACCGCGGTCGCGACAAAGATGATGACGATAAGGAGAAGCATGAGGAGGCGCATGTCTTTATCATATCACAGGTGATTCGCACGCGTATGTTTTCCTTCGACTTCGGTCCAATGTCCATTGGACCTTCGCTCAGGAAATAACAGTCCCTGAGTTTATCGAAGGGCTACCGATTTATTTTTTCAACAACTCTTTGAATATATTCGCGGAAATCTTCAGCTGAGAGTTTTCTCCGCGTTCTTTCAAGCGCTCTTTTCCGCGCGCCTGTTTTTTCCAGAGTTTCATTTTCCGCGTGCGGTCACCGCCGTTTTTCCCGAAATTGCCGAGTTCTTTTTTCATCGCCGGTATTGTTTCACGGGCAACAATTTTCCCGGACACCACCGCCTGCAGTGCCTGCACGAACTGCTGGCGTGGCAGCAATTCCTTCAACCGTTCCACGGATTTCCTCGCCTCGCGTTCAATGTCGCCTTTCGGCAAAATACGGGTAAGTCCCGCCACGGGATTTTCCGCGACGAGAATGTCCAGCTTCCGCACTTCCGCCGGTTCGTAGCCGACAAACTCATAATTCAGCGACGCAAACCCTTGTGTCACAGATTTCAACTGATCGTCCAGGTCACGGATGAGGTCTGCTAACGGAAGTTTCGCCGCGACAATGATGCGCGAACCGAAATTCTTTGTTTCAATTTCTTTAAAACGGAACAGTTGCGTCAACTGCAGTACCGGCCCCAGATATTCGGATGGCAAAAGGATTTCGGTGCGCACCATCGGCTCCTCAACGCCAAGATTGTCATCCGGAAAGTCTTTCGGGTTATTTACCATTTGCCACCCCGAGGCGGTCTTCACGCGGTATTCCACCGACGGAAAACTATGCACGGTTTCAATGCCAAACTCGCGCGCGATGCGTTCGGCGGTAATTTCAAAATGCAGCTGACCCAAAAACCCGCCCTTAAATCCTCTGCCCAACACTTCGTTTTTGTCCGGAAGAAACGCAAGCGACGAATCGTTCAGTCGCAGTTTGCCCAGCGCGCTTTTCAAGTTTTCATAGTCGTCGCTTTCCGACGGATAAAACGAAACAAAGACGACGGGCTTCGGGATTTTAAATCCGGGAAGCGGATCCGCTCCGCCGACACTCGCAATGGTGTCGCCAATTTTTAACTGATCCGGGTCTTTGATGCCGGTCGCGATGTAGCCGATCTCCCCTTCTTGAAGCGTTTCGCATGGTTTTAACTTCGGCGCAAAATAGCCAATCTCTTTAGGCTTGAAAAGCCCTCGCGTCGCCGCAAGATGATACGGCGGATCTTCCTTCTCCAACATCATAAACGCGCCGGAAAACACGCGGACATACGCGATTACGCCGCGATGTTCGTCGTATTGGGAGTCAAAGATAAGGGCGCGGGAAGGTTGGGTGACGGGTGACGGGTGACGGGTGTCCGATGTTCGAGGTTCGAGGTTCGAGGTTTGAGGTTCAACAGATTTCGGAGGTGGAACACGCGCAACGATTGCTTCCAACAGTTCCGGAACGCCGGCGCCGGTCTTGCCGGAAACGCCGAGCACTTCATCCGGCGAAACCCCTAAGAGATTAGCGAGTTCTTCACGCGCCGCCGCAACCTGCTCAGGACTTGCCACGTCAATTTTATTTACTGCGCCAATGATAGTAAGACCCGCTTTTCGCGCGTGCTCAAAATTCGCCAGTGTCTGCGCTTGCGTGCCCTGCGTCGCATCAACAAGCAAGACCGCTCCTTCAACCGCCATAAGGGCGCGCGAGACCTCATAGCCGAAGTCAGAGTGGCCAGGAGTATCAATCAGGTTAAGCGTATAGCGTTCAGCGTTTAGGGTATAGGACATTCTCACGGGAGCCATTTTGATGGTAATCCCCCGCTCTTGCTCAAGTTCAAGCGCGTCTAAATACTGCGGGTGCATACTCCGCATCGGCACTGTGCCGGTAACTTCAAGAAGCCGGTCGGCTAAAGTTGATTTCCCATGATCTATATGGGCAATAATGACGAAATTCCGAATATTCATAGCTATAATCACTACAATATAGCCCAAAACCACCAAAAGATACAGCGCAAGCCGGGGCGCGGCCGCCGTGCGATACATTACACGAGCGGAGTATTATTTCCGGTCACCATCAAACGGCGGTCCTCCGACCGGAAGCGTAACGGTGAACGTAGTTCCTTTATTTTCTTCCGAAACAAACGTGATGTCTCCGCCAAGCTCCCTCGCCATTTTACGCACAATGTAGAGTCCCAATCCGGTGCCGGAGACATCCAGCGCCAACACGTTAGTCGCGCGAAAAAATTTCTCAAACATCCGCGACTGCTGATTCTCCGGAATACCGACACCGCTGTCCTCCACCGCGAATTCAATCTTCCCACCCTTCCCTAGAGCAACGCGCGCCGCGATACGACCGCCATTCGGCGTATATTTTATCGCGTTTGCAATCAGGTTCCGAAGTATCTCGCCAAGCAAACGGCCGTCGGTCCGAATCGTGGCAGTGTCGGCGGATATACTGAATGTCAGCTTATGTTTATGCTGTTGCGCCGCGTGCGCGAACTCGGATTTCACATCGTCAAAAAGCCGGCGAAGATCAACATCTTCCACTTCTATGCCAAGACGACGCGCCTCAATACGCGAAATACTCAGCAGTTGATTCACGAGAATCACGAGCCGTCCGGCGGAGTAGTGAATGTCCTCAACGTATTTCCGCTGCTTCACCGACAACTTTCCAAACGCGCCGTCCAGCAACATCTCGGGAATCCACTTCATGGTCGTGAGCGGCGTGCGCAGCTGATGCGACGCAAGCGAAATAAACTCACTTTTCGCGCGGTCAAGTTCCTTCTCCTTGGTAATATCACGCTCAATGCCGACAAAAAAGAGTATGTTGCCCTTGATGTCCACCAGCGGGACAATACTCACGGCTGCGGTGTAGGGCTCTCCATTCTTGCGTTTATTATTTACCTCACCTTCAAACGGCTGTTTTTTTATTTTGATGGTTTCCCACATTTTCGCGTAAAATTCCTTCGGCATAATGCCGCCCCAAAGCGATGGACGCTTCCCCAGTATTTCCCCTCGGCTGTAGCCCGTATTCTTTTCCGCCGCCTTGTTCGCGTAAATAATAAATCCGTCGGTATCCGTCATAATAATATGATCCGAAGCACCCTCAACCGCCAGTCTGAACTTCTGCAATTCGTTGGCGGTATGCTCCGAAAGCGTTTTTTCTATTTTGAGGTCTTCAACGACGTTCACGAGCGCGCGCTCCGATTCTTCCAATTTTTTATTTTGCGATTCAACATTTTGCAAACTCTTTGCGAGTTCGCTTGTTTTTTCCCTCACTTTTTGTTCAAGCCCTTTGTACAACTCCCGCAAATGCGCCTGCATCACGTTAAACGCGCGAGCCAATGCCCCAGTTTCGTCGCTTACCAAAATAAGATCTTTGGGGACGGAAAACTCAAAATCCCCCTCACTCAGCCGCCTCGCGGTACCCGCAAGCTTGACGATTGGTTCGGTAATTAAACGGGAAAAAATCAAGGAAATCAAAAGGGCAAGTAATGCAGCAATAATTCCCAAAAACCACGCAGCAACCGCGAGCGCGCGCGCCGGAATAAGCGCTTCGTCCAAATCAATCTTCACTGCTAATTCGAGATTAAGGACCGGATCGTGCCGCCACGCCGCGAGCACATCATTCCCACGATAGTCAACGGTTTGACCCGAACCATTGCCGCCTCCATACGTATTTGCCGAAGATATTCCGACGGCGGACTCTAAAAATACCTTCCGTAACGCCATCGGGTCGGCGACCGAGCGCGTTGAACTAAAAAGAATCTCATATTTCCTCGGGTCGGCAACGCGCTCGGACACATGGGCGCCGATCTCAACTTCGCCTGTTTCTCCCAGCCCGCTTATTTTGTTTATCGCTAATGCCAATAACTTACGGATGTTTACTACTATCGCAATCTCGCCGGCAAAATTTCCCAGCTCATCCTTCACCGGCGCGGTGATATAGAAACCGTAATCCTGATCCGCCCCGGTCAGCATAAATATATCACCGATAAACATATCGGATTTCCCGCCGATAAACGCGGCAGATCCAGCATCATAACGCAATTGCCCAAATTTTTCCTGTTGGCTAACATCGGCGGCGCGGTACACCACTCTGCCATCCGGAACGAGTAACATCAGATCATCTATCGCTCCCAACTCTTTAGTCCGCGCCAACAACTGCGTATCAAGCATCGCGGTCGCGGCTTTAAACGCCGAGCTATCCGCATCACCGATGTGCTTTGCAAGAATCGGTAAGTTATGCCTGATGTTGTAATAATCTTGACTCACTGCGACATCCCTCCGCAAATCATTAAAGAAGTTGCTGATGAGTGTAACTTTCAAATCCGCGACGGACCCCAACTCGCCAAGCTTAGCCGTAACAATCGTCTCCCGGCTGTTATTAAAATGAAGGTATGAAACGAAAAAAATCGGAATGACGGAAATAAGGACGTACGTTGTACTAAGGCGCGCGCGGATGCTCATATCAGTTTATCGGGCTTGTTGCTGAATTATTTTTTTGCGCGCCACCCGCGTATACAAATTTTAAACAACCTCTGCGGCATGTCTCTACCCGTTCCTTTGCGTTGGCGCTCCAAATGCAAAACTCCTCACGCGACTACGCCGTCGCTGTTTTTCCCGACGATTTCCCGAAAAACGTCTGCACGCGTTCCACGACATCCTTCAGCGCGACATCGGATTTCACCAAATAATCAGCGATATCGTATGACTTCACGCGATCCAAATCTTCTTTTTGCGAAAGGTTGGTTAAGGCAATCACCGGAGTTTTTACTCCCGCGGCGCGCATCTCCTCCAGCACCGCGAATCCGTCCTTCTTGGGCATGCTGAGATCAAGCAGCAGCATGTCGCATGAACCGGCTTTGAGCTTCTCGCTTCCTTCCGTTCCATCGTAAGCAACATCCACACTAAAACCGGCGGCTTTGAATTTAAATCCAAGCGCGTTTGCGAGCGGACGCTCATCCTCCATAATAAGAATTTTTTCCTTAGCCGTCATATAACAATATTATAGCATGAGTAATAGAAAAAGTGCCTACGGCGTCTCTATTGGACACTTCTTCCATCAGTGGCATCTTTATCGGTTTTATGGTACCATAGTTGCATTCCTATGGAATTCATCGTTGAAGAAAAGGGCGGACGGCTAGATAAGTTTCTGGCCAGCCACGACACCAAATTTTCCCGCACCGAGTGGCAGCGGTTTATTAAGGACGGCGCGGTGAGCGTCAACGGGCGCGTTGTGACAAAATCCGCGCTTACTCTGCACACACACGACAAATTGACTATTCTTGAGGAAAAAACCGTAGGGCGCAAAGGAGCATTCCGCATTGAACCGGATCCGGGTATTCCTCTGGACATCGTTTACGAAGACGCCGACATCCTTGTCGTCAATAAACCCGCCGGCCTTCTGGTGCACCCGACATTTACCGAACGCCGCCACACTCTGGTAAACGCCCTTGTCGCGCGCTATCCCGAAATTATTGCTGTCGGAGAAAATCCCCTGCGCGCGGGAATCGTCCACCGTCTCGACAAAGACACGTCAGGACTTGTGGTTGTCGCGAAAAATCAATCCGCGTTTTTTTCCACGAAACAACAGTTTCTTGATCGCGTCATCGTAAAAAAATATCTCGCGCTCACCGAGGGCATCCCCAACAAACCCGAGGGAGACATCACCTACGACATCCGTCCGTCAACCGGCAACCGCTTAAGGAAAGTCGCGGTGAAAAAGCTTGAGCCGGAGAAACGGTCCCGTCGCTCCGCGGAAACGCACTACGCGGTCAAAGAAACGTTCGGCACCCGTTTCGCTCTTATTGACGTGACCCCGAAAACAGGCCGCACGCACCAGATCCGCGTGCATCTTGCCGCCATTCTGTGTCCGATTGTCGGCGACACATTGTATGGAGGAAAAAGAAAAACCGGCCTTGCCCTTGGGCTAAAGCGCCATTTTTTGCACGCGTATTATCTGAAACTCACATTGCCAAGCGGAAAGGAAATGACGTTTGAAATCGGATTGCCGGAGGATTTGCGGAGGGCGATAGGAAAACTGACTGGCTCTTCTGTTATTCCCGCGAAAGCGGGAATCTAGGGCTTCCCGCGCATGCTGGATTCCCGCTTCCGCGGGAATGACACCGGCTGCGTAAGTTTCAGATTACTCCTAGAACATGATGTCTTCTTCTGAACGCTTGTACGAATGGATTTCCTTGTCGGTGAACCAAAGTTTTATTTCTGTTTCGGCTTCGGCGGTGTTGCCGGAGGCATGCACAAGGTTACGAATACCGCGACGCTGGGCGTTCGCGAGTACAGCGGAATCAACCGAGTAGTCACCGCGAATCGTGCCCATGTCCGCCATTGACGGCAGGGTACTGCCGACGATTTTCCGCACCATTTCAACGGCGTGTAAACCTTCCACCACCATCTTCACAATCGGTCCGGTGGTCATAAACTCCACAATCCAGCCGTGCACCATCTTGCCGATTTTTTCCGGATCGTTTGTTCCGATTTCTTTGACAGGATCCAAACCGTACTTTTCATACGTTGCCAATGTCTTTCCTCCCATCGCTTTTAAATTTTCCGGCGCGTCAGAATAATGCTTTCCGAGAATTTGCTTTGTCGTCTGTAACATTTGCAACCCCACGATTTTCAATCCCCGCTGTTCAATGCGGCGCATAATCTCACCCAGCAACCCGCGCTTCACGCCATCGGGCTTCACGAGTACTAATGTTTGTTCTTCTTTGAGTTTTAATTTTGTCATGTTTCTATTAAACACGAATCAAGGGCGAAATTCAAGAGGTGCCGATAACCGTCCCCACGAAACGCTCGCCCGCGAAATAGCGTTCAAGGTTTTTCCAGTTGTCGCCTTTTAAGACCACGACCTTCAAGCCGAGGGATTCCGCGCGCGCGGATGCCACCGGATCAAACGGCGCGTTCATGCCGGGGATCCATTTTTTTCCGACAAGCTTCCGGTAGTCCTTCCATGAGATCGCCTCAATCGGCTTCGCGTCAGGATTCGTTCGCGGGTCCTTATCGTACACATGGTCAATGTTTGACATGTTCACCACGGTGTCTACATGATAATCCTCCGCCAGAAGCACCGCGTCATAATCGGTACTCCAGCCCGGCTTCCAGCCGGCCGCGACCGCAATCGGCTCCGTTACTTTGCGGATGATGTCGTAGTGCTTGATGATGTACGGATGCGCGATGTCGCAAAAAATCGTCCGCAACAAGTGCGCGTTGAGGCGCGTGGCGTGGATGCCCAGCCAGTCCATGTCTTCATCGGTCAATTTACGCCCGATGACTTCGCGGCCGGCATCGCGGTAATGCCTAGCAAGGAGTCCCCCGCCCGCCACGATAAAAAATTGCCGGCGGGGATTTTCTTTTAACCGCCGGCGGAGGAATGTGTTGAATCCGGAAAGAAACGGGATGGCAATTCCGCCGTTCGGGACGATTAAACTGCCGCCTACCGAAAGCACGAAGCGTTCGCGTTTATTTCCCTTTTCCATGTTTGATATCAATGCCTAATTCCTTTAACTGTTTTGCGCTCACCTCATCCGGCGCATTGGTCATGAGGTCTCTGCCGTCGCCAGTTTTCGGAAACGCGATCACTTCACGAATGTTCGGTTCGTTTAAAAGAATCATCATCAAGCGGTCAAAGCCAATTGCCGCTCCGCCGTGAGGCGGCACGCCATAAGAAAACGCCGCCAGCATGTGGCCGAATTTTTCCTCAACGGCTTTTTCGTCATAACCGACGCGCATAAATGCCTTTTTGAGCAAATCGGCTTTATGATTGCGGATGCTTCCGCCGGCAATTTCAAAACCGTTCAACGCAAGGTCGTATTGATACGCGAGCACATCGCCCATGCCCTTCTCATTGTCCGGCAACGCTTCTCCATGCGGCATGCTGAACGGGTTGTGCCCGAAGTCCCACTTCTTGTCCTTTTCGCTCCACTCGTAAAACGGGAAATCAACGATCCATGCGAATGCAAGCTCGTTCGGGTCATTTTTATCTTTGCGTAAGTCCGGTTTGTCGGATTTATACTTTTCCTGCGCTTCCTTATAACTCAAGCGCGGAAACGGCACTTGCGTGATATGTTTTTCTGGATATTCATTTTTTACAAGATCAATCATTAGCCCCTCCAAAACCCCCAGCACATCATCGCGCTCAACGAAACTCATCTCAAGGTCAATCTGCGTAAACTCCGGCTGGCGGTCGCCTCTCGTATCTTCATCGCGAAAACAGCGCGCCACCTGGTAATAACGCTCCAATCCCGCCACCTGCAATAACTGTTTATATTGTTGCGGCGCCTGCGGAAGAGCATAAAACTTTCCGGGATAGAGCCGTGCCGGCACCAAGTAGTCGCGCGCGCCCTCTGGAGTTGATTTACCCAAAATTGGGGTCTCAACTTCAACGAAGTCCTGCGCCTTTAGATATTCATCAACAAATGCAAGCGTCTTGCTCCGCAGCTGCAAGTTGCGGTGCATGCGCTCACGGCGCAAATCAACGTAGCGGTATTTCATCCGCACTTCTTCACCGACTTCACGACCATCGGTCGTGACATCAAACGGCGGCGTGACGGCCTCGCTTAAAATCTCAAGCGACTCCACCAGCATTTCATGCTCGCCGGTCGGGATTTCTTTGTTGATCATCGCGGGCGGACGCTTATTGACCACGCCTTCCACACGAATCACCCACTCGCTCCGCAGGGTGTTTGCTTTCTCGTACAATGCTTTGTCCTTCGTTATGAAAACAAGCTGTGCCGTGCCAGTGCGATCGCGCAAATCAATGAAAATAATTTTTCCGTGGTCGCGCCGCGCGTGCACAAAACCGGCCAGTTCAACTTTTTGGCCTTCGCTTTTCACTATGTCGTTAATGAGTGTTCTCACGAAAAAATATTACCACACTTGAATCTATTTTTGAAATACCCCGTCCGCAAAAGGAAAGAGCACCGCGGGAAACCCGGGCGCTCTTTTCGCCTTCACCATTTATCTACCGCCGTTCGTCGGTGGTCGGCGGCGCGGGATATCCGAGGGAGGCGCCGTTCATCGCGGCCATCTTGGCGTGAAGCCCTCGCACCTTGTCTACCGCAAAGCAGAATGCCGCGATGAGAAAGATGGTTACCAGTGCCGCCGGCAGATCGCCAAGCTTGGGATATGACCGTTCCGTTTCTCGCGCAATCGTCACAACCAGCGTCACTCCGAAGATCACGTACAAGACCGCGCCAATGATGGGGACGGTTTCCATCGCAAGATCCTCCTTTGTTATCTTCCGCACGAACCATGTCCACTGTTTATATTATAACGCATTACTTTCGTTTTGTCCAGGGGTAAGCGCCGCACATTCCGATGCGGTAAGTTATAATAAAAGAAGAATCCCGATATTCCGCTTGTTAAGGAGTGCGCCATGCGCCGCATCGGAACAAAGATGCTGCTCTACTCGGCAATGGCGATACTCTTTTTTCTGGGGTATCGCTACGTCGCGGAGGTAACCGCTGTGCGGAGCGTGGAAACATCGTTCCTCACACCGATAGATGGAATGATTCCGTTCATTCCCGAATTTGTGTTCCCGTACATGAGTTTGTACGCGCTGTTCTGGCTTCCGGTCATCGTTAGCCGGAACATCACGCTACGGGATTTTGCCACAATCATCGTGGCAACCGCGGGAATGTTCGCGGTGGCGTTCACGGTCTACGCAATCATTCCGTCGCGCTACCCGCGGCCGGAGGTTTGCCCCGACACGTCGTTTGTGTACTACATCCTCGCGAAGGCCTTGTACGCGTACGACTTGCCGAACAACACCCTGCCCAGTACACACGCGGCGGTTGTCGCGATACTCCTCTCCGCCGCGCGGAAGAAGTTCGGCCGCCGCACCTACGCCGTCTACGCCTTGTGGGGGGCGTCTATTCTCCTCTCTACGGTGACGGTGAAGCAACACTTCGTCGTTGACCTGGTCTCGGGGATCGTCCTAGGTGTCGTCATGTACGCTGTTGCGCGACGCATTGTCGGTAATGCCCGCACAACGTAAAAGACCCCTTCGCAATTGAAGCGCTGGGGTCTTTCTGTTATTTCGTCTTATCTATCTCTGCAAAGACCCTCAACATTCCCCCGTCGCTTACTATTTTCACCCTTCCGTTTTTATCGGTGCGAAAAATCTGCGCGCCGACGTTTGCAAGGCGGTTAAGCGCGGCCGGCGTCGGGTGTCCGTAACTGTTTTTCCCCACTTCAATCATCGCGACTTTTGGGTTCACTGCTGCCAAGAAATTTGCGCTGGATGAAAACCGCGAGCCATGATGGCCGACTTTCAGGATGTCCGCGCGCACATCGTCCGAGGCGACGAGCTCGCGCTCAATATGTTCTCCTGCATCGCATGTTAAAAGCGCGCGCACGCCGTAGGATTCCACACGGAGCACCAGACAGCCGTCGTTTAATTCTTTGCTTATAAGATTTCTTTTGTTCGGCGAGAGCACGTCAATCACCGTGTCGCCGTACATTATGCGGCTGCCCTTCGCGAGCGTCACGTAGGGAATGTTCCGATCGCGGATAACGCGCATCAGTTCACCGTACGCGCCACTCGTCCCCACGCGTCCAGTTCCCAAAAATGCGCCGACACGATAGTTTTTCAGCACATCAATAAACCCTCCAAAATGGTCCAGTTGGGGATGCGTCATCAGCACAAGGTCAATCACGCGGTCGTTTGCCGGCAGCACCTTCCCCAGCTCGTCCGAAAGTTTCGCGTCCGGTCCGCCGTCAATCAGCAGCTTCACCGTTCCACCTCCCACGCGCGGGAACAAAATCAACTCGCTATCCCCTTGCCCGACGTTCAGAAAATAATACTGCGTCGCGCGGATCGTTTCGTTTCCCGCGATGACAAAAAACCATAACGACGCGTCCGCCGCCGCGAGCAAAAGCAGCGCTACAACCAGCTTGTTGGCGAGGAGCTTTTGCGCAGCGGAGAAAATTTTATTTATGTTGTGTTTCAAAAAGTTCCACATATTGTAACCGTCGGTTTACGTATAGCATCAATGCTATCAGCACGCTGTAATACGCGATTAAAAATCCCGCGCCGGCACCCGTGATGCCGCTCACATATCCGAATCCGCTAAAAAAACTTATCATCGCTCCTTCGTACCACAAAAGAGGATACGCGAGCAACGCGAAGAGCTTCGCGAGTGGCATCGCGATAAATCCGCCGATAGCGATGAGCAACCCTAAAAACATCGTCGCGGGCACGGCCAGTAGCATAGCGATGTTCGCGATGATGCCGGAGAGTGAAAACGTGCCGAAATTCACGAGCGTGATCGGAAGCGTCGCGATGGTCGCCGCAACCGTCATGGAAATACTTTTGCGCCAACCAAGGATGCCACCGCGCGCGTCCAGGCGCGTAATGCGGCCGATGATCGGCTCCAGATACACAATGCCCAACAATGCCGCGAATGAAAGTGCAAAGCCGATGTCGAACAAGAGCACCTTCGGATTTTGCAGTGCCATAAAAAACGCGGCAAGGGCGATGGCGTTTCTGAAGCTATATATTCGACCGACCGCGCCGGCGAGCATCACAATGCTTCCCATAAACGCCGCACGAACGACCGAGGCCTCGGCGCCGGTCATCAACACAAACGCCACAATCGCCCCGACCGTCAGCGGAAACGCTGCGCGCGTGAGGCGCATCCGGCGGAAAAGCCAGCCCAACCCAAGCACGATCACCATAATGTTATAGCCGGAGAGCGCCACAAGGTGCGCGGTGCCGCTTTGCGAAAGTTCCGCGCGAAATTCTTTGGAAAACTCGGCCTTGGTGCCAAGCGTCAATCCGGACATGAGCAACGCCTCGCCACGAGGAAGCGTTGCCGTAAATGTTCGCGCGATGCGCTCCTTGAAATGAATCAGCGCCGCCATAAAAAAACTTCCGCCGTCTTCGTTGACGAGTGTCGTAATCGGATAATTCATTGTTCCCACAATACCGTCGCGAAGATACCGGTTCCGAAACGCGGCATCCGGCGCTTTTATGACACCTTCGACGCGCAGCACATTGCCGTAACGATACGATGGATAGCGCGCAAGCGTAAGGCGGATGTTCCCGACGTCAACTTTCTGACTGCTCGCGCTTGGCGCCGCGCGGCGCACAATGCCTTCGATGGTAACCGGCGCGTCAAAAATTATTTCCTCGCGCGTTTGCATTTCCTCATAACCAACATGATAGAGGCCACCTAAGAATATCGCCGCCGCGAGCATCGCGATGACAGACTGCCGAAATGCCAACGCGATAACCATGACAAGCACTGCCGCGCCGCCCGACAACACAAGACGCAACGCAATGCTTCCCGAAATACTGGAAATCAAAACGCCACATAAGAAAAATATGGCGATAAAAAAAGCGAGGTCGTGCAGTGGTATCGGTTTTGTTGTTTCGTCCATCGGTTTTTGGTAGTGTAATGGAAGGAAGCTTGATATGTACAGCAATGAAAGGAGGACACATGCGTTCCATGGACTTTTTGCTGGAGGCGAGAAAACGCTCACTCCTGCTTCCCGGCACAGGCCAAGCGGGTGAGTCGCCCACCGCGCATTTCCTTCCTTCGCCGCTCATCACCTCGAAGGCGCAACGAGCGATCCACGAACTTCTTGCTCTTGTACGGACATTCGCGCACCCCGCCGAGTGGAAGCGCATCTCTGCCGAAGTGCGGCTGCGTATGGCCAAAAAAGCGATCATTGAGAGTGCCGAGACCACCAACATCCCGTGGCATCATCCGTGGATGCTGCCCGAGGGCGAAGATGCGGACGACTACGTCACGCTCGGCGAGTACCTTGACCGCTGGCGCCGCTAGCACAACTTTCACACGCACACATAGACCCTAAGCGGGTCTATGTTCTTTTATTGTCATTCCCCAACTGTCATGCTGAGTCGCAACGAAGCATCTCCTAAAACTCGCAAAAGAGATCCTTCGCCCGCCACTGCGGACATCAGGATGACCCTGGGTTAAAACTCTATCGCCATCTTCGCCAACTTGCCCTTCGTAAACGGATGTTTCAACTCGCGCATTTCCGTCGCCAAATCCGCCGCTTTGATGATTGACGCCGGCGCGCCGCGTCCGGTCAAGACCACGAGTTTTTCCAGCGGAACTTTTTTTATGGCGCGGAGCACATCGGCAACCTTCAGCAGTCTCAGCGACATCGCGACATTTATTTCATCCAAAACTATCAAGTCCCACTTTCCGCTTTCCAATTCATCCGTAAAAAATTTTAACGCGGTGCGCGCCGCTTCGGCGTGTTTTTCCCGCGGCAATGTATCGCCAAGTATCCCCACAAAACCAAGCCCTTTTTTTATCAGCCGAAATTCTCCACGCGTTGTTTCGCCGGCTTTTGTGGTGATGTCCGCAAACTCCTCTCCGGATTTCCACGGCCCTTTAATCCACTGAATCATCAGCACGCGTTTGCCGCGGCCCAACGCGCGAACTGCTTGGCCGAGCGCGGCCGTGGTCTTACCTTTTCCGTTACCCGTGAAGACAATAATCATAATTTAAGAATACACGAACCCTCGCCGCAAGGACGAGGGTGTGCGCATCACTTCATGAACGACTCATAGCAACCGACCGCGAGCCACGCGAGGCCGAAGACTGTCGCGACGATCACCCAGACCAGAATGAACGCGGGGATAAGCCCGGAACTCTGTGGCTGTTCCAGTTGCTTGTTGCCTTCCTGCACGTTAAATCCTCCAAACCCAGTGGTTGAACGCTTTTTTCATTATACCACGATGATTCCCCCGCCGAGCATTTCGCCCCGCACGTCGTAGAAAACAGCGGATTGTCCCGCGGCGACAAACTTTTGCGGCTTATCAAAAACCAGCTTATAGCTTTTAGCTTTTAGCTTATAGAACATTGCGGAAGCGAGGGGTTGGCGGTAGCGGACGCGGGCCATTACTGACATTTGACCATTGACTTTTGACATTTGACTTGGGCGAATAAAATTCACCTCCGTTAATGTGATTTCCTTCTGATACAACGACGGGTGGTTTTCGGGCGCGATGGTAATGGTGTTCTTTTTTAAATCTTTTGAGATGACGTAGTGCGGTGTTGCGAGTCCGCCAACGCCAAAACCGTGCCGTTGCCCGATGGTGTACAGATGAGCGCCTTCGTGCGTGCCGACAACGCGCTGGCTTGTCATTCCGGCCTCCGAGCCGGAATCCATTTTTGCCGGACCTTGACGCTTCTGGATTCCCGCGTTCGCGGGAATGACAGCGGGCGCAAGAAGCACGTTACCTTTTTTCGGCTTAATATATTGCTTCAAAAAGTCGCGGATGCTCACCTGCCCCAGGAAGCAGATGCCCTGCGAATCCTTTTTTACCGCGGTCAAAAGCCCAAACTTTTTTGCGAGCACCCGCACCCGCGGCTTCGTGTACTCGCCTATCGGAAAAAGACAATGTGCGAGCTGTTTTTGCGTCAGCGTCCAGAGAAAATATGACTGATCTTTGTTCAAATCGCGAGCAGTGCAAAGCGACATTTGACATTTGACATTTGACATTTGACCGACGGCTTGACCCGTTTTGTCAATTGTCAATTGTTTCTTGTCAATTGTTGTCCGCCGAAGGCGGACGTAGTGCCCCGTCGCCACAAAATCCGCCCCCAACTTCCGCGCTTTCTCAAAAAACAGCCCAAACTTGATTTCTTTGTTGCACATCACATCCGGGTTTGGCGTGATGCCGGATTTATACCCCTTAATCATGTAGTCCACCACGCGCTCCTTATACTCTTTTTCAAAATCAAAAACGTAGAATGGAATTTTTAATTGTTCGGCAACTCTGCGGGCATCCTCGGCATCGCGCTCCGCACAGCCGTCTACGTTGAAGCATTTCATGTGCGCGCCAATAACGTCGTAGCCCTGTTTGATGAGTAATGCCGCGGCGACGGAGCTGTCTACGCCGCCGGACATGGCTACAAACACTTTGTTACCCTTCTTTTTCATGCATATAAAATATCACGATTTTTTGTAAATCGCAATGACGCCCCCGTCCTACTTCTTATTTCTTACGTCTTATTTCCCTGCTTTCAGATACTCCTCCGCCTTCTTCAAATCCTCCGGATAGCCGATGGGGAGCCAAAAATCCGATTGCTCCACGACGAATTTATGGTCTTTCATCATTTTGCTAATTTGATCTACCGCAAAATATTCGCCTTTCGGATGCATGGTAACGGGATAATCAAAAATCCTAGTGTCCAGCACGAATACTGCCGGAGAAACGAGGTTTGATTTCGGCACGTCCGGCTTTTCCTCAAAACTGATGATTTCGTTTTTGTCGTTCACCTCCACCACGCCGAACTCTTTGGGGTTTGGATGCTCGTGCACCAGCATGGCAAGATCTTTTTGCACCAACAATTTCAGCGCGCGCGGGCTGTGCAAGTCGTCGCCGATCATAAACACAAATCGTTCACCGGATTCGAGGAGTTCCTTGCAGAGCAGCAACGCATGACCGGTGCCGAGCGGCTTATCCTGCCACACGTAAGTGACGCGACGCCCCTCAAACACATCACCAAAATACGCCTGCACCATTTCGCCTTTGTAGCCGATAACCAAAATAAGCTCGGTGATTTCCGATGGCAAACTGCGAATGATGTGCGCGAGGAGCGGAGCGCCCGCTACTTCAATCATCGGCTTCGGTTTTTCAAATGTCAGCGGCCGCATGCGCTTCCCTTCGCCGGCCGCGAGAATTATTGCTTTCATGGAGTAATCGCTAATAACGCGAATTGAGACGAAATAATGCGAATAACACGAGTATATATCATGTAACCTCGCGAGTCACTATTTTATTTCAACATCGCGCGCAGTTGCGCTTCATCAAATCGTTCGCTATACTGATTCCATCGTATTTGCGTTATTACAAGTCATTAGCATGATTCGCGATTACTCCTATGCTCAGTTACAACGACTTAAAAATTGGGATGACGTTCCTTTACGAAGGTGAACCGTATGAGGTGCAAGAATACGGGTTTTTGCGCATGCAGCAGAGGAAGCCGGTGGCGCAGACGAAAATCAAGAATCTCATCACCGGGAAGATTTTGGAGCGTAATTTCCATCAGAACGAAAAGTTTGAGGACGTGGAAATTGAAAAAGTTCCGATTAACTTTATTTACGCGCATCGGGATGAGTTTTGGTTCAACGATCCGAATGATCCCAAAAAACGCTTTGAACTCAAAACAGAAGTACTCGGGACTCCTGGGCAGTTTTTGAAAGCGAACACGAAAGTCATGGCGGTGAAATGGGGCGAGCGCATTATCACGGTGGAAATTCCGATTAAGATGGAACTGCTAGTGAAAGACGCGCCGCCAAATGAGCGCGGCAACACCGCGCAAGGCGGAAGCAAGCAGGCAGTACTTGAAACCGGAGCGGCGGTGTCTGTGCCGCTATTCGTGAACACAGGGGATGTGATTAAGGTGAATACGCAGACCGGGGAATATGTGGAGAGGATGGAAAAAGCAAAATAAGAAATTAGCAGTTCACCGGTTTGATTTTTGCGCGCGGTTTCCGCTCGGATAAATTCTCCTCACTTGTTTCGCGAAAGCCCTGCATAGTATTGTTCGCGGGTCCGGCTCAGTCGCCTTTGGCGACTGGCCTTAAAGTCTCGCCCCGCAGAGCGGGGCGAATCGCCCCTGCCTGCCGTCAGGCAGGTCCGACAAACCCGCTCACAACACTATGCAGTGCTTTCTGGCATTGCATTTATGGTTACCGCACATTATGCGGCGCGCTTTTGGTTTGATGCCTTTTTCATCCTTGGGGCTGGAAGGTGATGATAATGTGGCGCCTTTGGCGCTTTGACTTGTATTCTTACTACTGTAGTGCTATATTTTGATAAGTTTTAGGTAGTTCCATTCGGAGGACTCGCAATGAATGTCGTCCTTGCTTTTGTCTTGTTTCTCATCGGGCTCGTAGCGTTCATCTTGGCGATAGCGGGGGCTCACGCGAACGGCGACCCCACATTCGCCGCTGATCCGAAGCACAAGAACGATTTCGGGCTAGTATGCCTTCTTGCCCTCGTCGCGGTCATCTCGCTCTTCAGCGCCGGCTACTGCATCGGGTAGGCCGACGCGAAGACGCGAACCCACAATCCAAACAGCGAAGTAATCCGCAAAACGACCCCGCATTGGCCATAAGCCGGTGCGGGGATTCGATTTTTTCTTACTTCTTATTTCTTACGTCTTACTTCTTGCGTAACGGGGCGCTGAATTTTTATGATGTTTCCGGTACAATAGCATCAGAATCAAGAATCGTCTTTTACGGGAGGATACCGATGCCACACTTGATGATGTTTCTCGTCAGCACCGCCGGTGGGTGCCTGTTCGGACTGTTCACTATACTCCTCGTCCGAGACGTCGAACAAACGCGGCTCTTCAATCTCCTCGCGCGTCACTATAGGTGTCGGGAAAAGCTTTTCCGGCTCCTGCTGGACTACACTCTCGGCGGGCTCACGTTCGAAATCGCCCTCGGCTTCTTCGCCGCCGCCTCCGTCATCGGATTCACAATCGTCCGCGACCTCATCTGGTGACCGCGCGCAAACGTAAACGCCCCGACCACAAACCTTAGAGATAAGGAGGTCGGGGCGCTGCTTTTTTATTCCTCCTTTCTTAAAGGAGGTGGCCAAAGGTCGGAGGATTTTTCGTTTTGCAAATCCCTCCCCCTTCGGGGACTCCCTTTAGAAAAGGGAGAATAACCCAGCGCTACTTTCGCTTAAGCGCCTCCTGAATCGCGCTCTTCAGCGCCGGAATGTCCGCGTTTGAACCGGGCTCAATTTCATCGCGTTTTTTCTCCACGGGTTTGACTTCTCTCTGCGGCATAGGTTTCGCGAGTTTCGGGCCGCCATCGTGCCGGCGATCATCGTGACGCGCTTGTGTATGCTCACTGTGCGGCCGTTGAGGCTCGCTGTGTGGTCGTGGATGCCCGCCTTCGCCAGAGCTTCGGTGGACAGGTCCGCCATGCGGCGCGCCGCCTCTCCACTCACCATGTGGGGTCGGCGCCGGTGCGCGCCGCTCCTGTTTATACTCAATACCCAGCCCGGCCAAGCCTTCCATCGTTTCTTGCGTGCGCCGTCCACTCTCGCGGCTCACCGGCCGTTCGGGCGCGGCTAACTCACCTTTTTGTATTTTTTCAAAACACTCGGAACAATACACCGGTTTCCCCGGCGTCGGCTTAAACGGCACGCGCGTTTCTTTGCCGCAGTTTGAGCACTTCGCCGGATACATTTCCACCGTGTCCCCGCTTGCCGTTACATGTTTCACCGGTGTTGACAGCGCCTCGCCCGCCTCGTCCACTGCGCCGGAACCGCTCGCCCATCGCCGGATGTTATCCTCAACCTCCACTGCCGGCCGCGCATAACGCTCGCGCGACATCGCAATCACATCCCCTACCTTCACCGCTTCGGTAGTTGTTTTAAACGGCGGCAACGTCATCGCGGAAAACGGACGCACCGTGATGCCGTCCACCATCAGCTTCAGGTAAATCCGATAATTCGGCAGGTTCACAATGTCTTGGATCACAAACTCCGGCTCAAATTCGTTTTCCAAAAATTCGGCGTCCGCCGCGCCAACACGGAATATAATCATCGTTCCGACGTTGCCAAACACTGCGTCGCGGACTTTTGTTGAAACATCCGTCACGAGTTGCCCCACGTATTGGTGCGCGATAATAAGATTCAGCCGATACTTACGCGCTTCGGAAAGCACACCCGCGAATGAATCCGTCGCGAAATTTTGGAACTCGTCCACAAACAAATAAAAATCTCTGCGGTCTTCCTCCGGAATACGCACGCGCTCCATCGCCGCAAGCTGGATTTTTGTGATAATCATCGCGCCCATCAAGGCGGAGTTGTCTTCGCCAATACGCCCCTTGGACACGTTCACAAGAAAAATCTTCTGCTCGTTCATCAAGTCAAAAATATCAATAGTGCTTTTTGACTGCCCCACCACATTCCGGACAATTGCCGTTGAAAGAAATTGTCCGACTTTGTTTTGAATCGGCGCGATAGCTTCATTGCGGAACTTATCCTGCCACTCCTCGTACTCGTTCATCCAAAATGCCTTCACTACCGGATCCTTCAAATTATTAATGATCTGCTGACGGTAATCTTTGTCCACCAAGAGACGCGGAATGCCGAGGAGCGTCGTGTTCGGCGTATCCAAAAGCGCAAGAATCGCATTGTTCAAAATGTATTCCATGCGCGCCGACCACACGTTTGACCAGATTTTTGTGAAAATGCCCATGAGGCCGGAGGCCACAAGGTGCTTATACTTCGGGTCGGGCAGCTCCAGCGGATTAAAACCCATCGGAAATTCGGTGTCCGCCGGGTTGAAATAAATAACGTCTTTGAGGCGCTCCCGCGGAATCTTTTCCAACACGCCCTCCACAAGTTCACCGTGCGGGTCAACCACGCACACGCCGTCGCCGTTCAAAATATCCTGCAGAATAAGGTTATGCAGCAACACGGATTTCCCCGTGCCGGTTTTTCCCATCACGTACATGTGCTGGCGGCGGTCTTTCCGTTTAATGCCAAAAAGACGCTCGGCATTGCGGAAATCCGTTTTTCCGAAATAGACGACGTCCTTACTCGGCTGCGTTTCGCTTTTTATCTTCCGCTCCATACAATATTTATCAGTATAGAAGAAGAGCGACGCTTGCGCTACTCCTTTTTCTTGTCTGCTGTGCACAACCCGGCAATACTCGCCCAATGGGCGGCGAGTTCCACAAAATAACGCACACCAAAACCCACGGCGCCTTTTGCGAGATGTTCCTCATCAGGAATCGCCGTCATGCGCGGTGCCATGTCAATATGCGCGAATGGCATCGGCTTTGCGAAGTGCCGCAAAAATGCCGCCGCAACGCTTGCGCCGCCATCGCGCGAATTTGCTTTGTGCGTATTGGTCACGTCCGCGAATTTGCCCTCAATATCTTTGTCAAAATCATCGTCCAACGGCAATGGCCATACGACATCCCCGGATTTCTCACCGATTCCTTCCAATGCGTCGCGCAACGGCTTATTGCCGGCCACAAAAAGCCCAGCCATTCTGCCGCCGAGCGCAACCACAACCGCGCCGGTCAAGGTCGCGATGGTCACAGTGAGTGCCGGTTTCTTTGTTTTGGCATACTCAATCGCGTCCGCCAAAATAACGCGCCCCTCGGCGTCGGTATCGCCCACCTCAATCGTTTTTCCGCCATATACCTTAATGATGTCGCCCTGCCGATAACTTAATCCGCTCGGCATATTTTCCGCAGCAGGCACCAGCCCCATGACATTGACCGGCAACCGCAATTTCGCAATCGCGCCGACAGCCGTGATAACCGCGGCACCGCCGGACATGTCAAGATGCATATCTTCCATTGAGTCGCCGGTTTTGATATTCAAACCACCCGAGTCAAACGTGACGCCTTTGCCAACAAATGCCAACGGTTTCTCGCCGTCCTTGCCGCCTTTGTACTCAAGCACAATAAGACGCGGCGGATTTGCCGAACCCTTGCCCACCGCCAAAATGGCGTTCATGCCTTCGGACTTCAAACGCTTTTCGTCAAACACCGTTACCGTCACGTTTTTTGTTTCCTTCGCAACTTCGCGTGCGGCCTCCGCTAAACCTTCCGGCGACATTTCACCCGCCGGATAATTCGCAAGCGTCCGGCAGCGATTCATCGCCTCGCCCAAAATCACGCCGCGCTTCACGCTTGCGTTAAGATCGCTTGATTCGTGATGCGTGAAAAGCGTTACGACCTCCACATGCTTCCAACCTTCTTTCGGCGGAGTTTTGAATTGTTCGGAAAAATTAACATGCGCGAGCAACGCGTTCTGCGTGATCAACTCCGCTGCGCACCCCGCGGCAATATTCGCGCGCTCCACATCATCAAGATACAGGCCGATATTTTTCAACCCCTCCGCCTTTGCCGCACGCACAAACCGGCGCGTAAGCAGTGCGAACGTTTTCTCGTCAATCGTCTCGTTCACCGCGACAAACACATATGCTGGGGCTTTGTTGAGCTTTACCAGCTCGGCGTCGCCGTCTTTCTGTAACTGCGTTGCCGCAAATGCTTTCAAAAGCTTCTGGTCGGCAGGGTCAAGCAGAGCAAAAACTCCGCCCCAGGCCTCAATTTTTCCCTCTTTCAGCCATGCCGGCAAAAGGAATGCATCCAGGCCCTTCATATCCCCTTTTTTGAGCTTCGTATTGAGGTTAAATTTCATAGCTATAGAATAGCAGGTATTTTAACGTTTGACAATCCATGTAAAAAGTCAGGCCAGTCGCCTAAAGCGACTGGCCCACTGGCTGCGAGTTCTAGCGCTCCTCCTCTTCGCCGACGAGCACGAGGTGCCAGTTACGGCAAAGCTCCACAGCATACACAGCGAGCTCCGGCTTCGCGTGACGGATAGCACGCTCCAGCATGCCCTTCCACAGCTGTTCGGCCCGTGTCGCGAGAATCAAGCGGTTCTGGATCTCGTACGCGGCGTTTCTTTCCTCTTGCGACTTCGGAGGAAAGGCGACAATCGCGTTCCACCGGGGCTGAAGCTCCTTGCACTCGCGATCGCTACGCTGCCAAAGCGCAAAGATCTTCTTCATCTCCACCGGGACCTCGCGGCCGTAGAGAATCAGCGTGTCGTTGTCCCCCACATCGCGAGTGGGTTCGTCTTTGGGGCCAAGCACGACGGCTTTGATCTCGTCCCTCAGCGCCTTCAGCATCTTACTTCGCATCGCTATCTCCTTTCGTGAACACTGACTTCAGCGTAGCGCATCACCAAGCCAATACGCAACAACAAATAACATTCCGACATTCTCAAGAATGTCGGAATGTTATTTTATCTCATTGGTTATAAACCTACGACTCCTTTGATGCGGGCGGCTTCGCCTTCAACGACTTCGCCATCGTAATCTCCACTATGCGCCGTTTCGTTTCCGTATGAAGGACGTTTCTGGTCAAGGTGAAGGCTAAAAACAAAGCCATCAAGGAGCGTTTTGGTGACGTAACAATGCAGCCGCGGATAATCGGCCCCGAGAGGTCGCACGCAATTCAGTTCCCCGGCCGGCGTATACCCCAGCGGACGGTAGCCAAGCTGCCGCATCGTATTGACCAAACTGTCGTTTAACTTCTGAACTTTGAAGGTCATGGGTTTAAACATTCCGACATTCTCAAGAATGTCGGAATGTTATTGATCAATGTTATCACCTTAAAAACTAATCGATGACAAACAGAAGTCGCAGTACTTTCAAGGCAATGCCGAAAATAACCCCATAGAAAATCATGCCGGAGATGGCAACAAGGTCAATGGTGGAGCCGCCCACGGGAACGCTCGGAAAAATGTAGTTCACTGGTGCGAGCACGTAGTCGCTCCAAGTGTAGACAAAATTCACGACTCCTGCCGCAGGGTTTGCCTGCAACCCGCGGAATATGACGCGAAACACAAGCAACAACTCCAGAATTGCCAAAACGTTATTTAAAAGAATTTTGATAAATTTTCTCATAGCATAGGTCGTATATAACTTATATTGATATCAGTGTAGCATAATTGCGGCGCGAGGCGGCAATAATACGGTCACGATACGAAGCATGCGCGGCAGCAAGAACGGAGAGTGTTTCGGCCGAAAACGGATCGTATACCTCACCATCAATCATGAGTTTAATATAAAATTCCTGCCGACCGAGATTAATCATATCCTTCACCTTGAAAATCGGTGCGAGTTCGTACTCCATCACTTCCGCGTCCGCTCCGCCGACACGAAACACGATGAGCGAACCGACGTTCCCCAGCACCGCCGCAAGCACTTTCGGGCTCAGCTGACCCATGTATTGATGCGCAACAGTGATACACATGCCATACTTTTTTGCCTCGGAGAGCAAACTCTCAAACGTCTCCGTGGCGATACTATGAAACTCGTCCACATACAAATAAAAATCTTTGCGATCGCCTTCCGTCATTCGCGCGCGCGCCATACCCGCCTGCTTCAACTTCGCAATAACCAGCGCGCCGAACAAGCTTGAATTCTCCTCGCCGAGTTTGCCTTTAGCAAGATTGACGAGAATGATCTTCTGTTCATTCATCAACCGTTCAAGGTCAATCTTATTTTCCTTTTGACCAAAAATATTCCGAAGCATGGGGTCAGACAAAAATTGCCCAAGTTTATTGACCAGCGGAATGATGGCCTCGGTATTGAATTTTTCCGCCCACTCCTCGAACTCAACCTCCCAAAACTGCTTCACCATGTCGTCGGTGATGTGCGCAATCACCTTCCGGCGATATTCACCATCCGTGAGCATAGCAATCATGTCGCGCAGGGTCGCCTCCGGATAATCCAGAAGCGCGAGCGTCGTGAAGCGGAACATATGCTCCAAACGCGGGGTCCAGTTCGCACTGAACTGTTTTTCCATCGCTTCAATCATCCCCTGTGTCAGCTGATGTTTGAATGCCGGGTCAATATTCGCCAACGGGTTGAACGCAACGGGGTGGCTCGTATCCGACGGATCAATTATCACCACGTCATTTACGCGTTCTTCGGGAATGAAATTCAATAGTTCTTCAATCACGTCGCCGTGCGGGTCCACAAAACACAACCCGTACCCGGATGCGATGTCCTGCCGCATGAGCAACTCCAGCAGTTTTGACTTTCCGACGCCGCTTTTTCCGACAACATACAAATGTCGACGTCGATCCTCGCGTTTAATGCCGAACACAAACTTTTTCTCTTCAAGCGCGATGACGTAATTCGTCCGTCCGATAAACGACACGATGGCGGGATTGACCTTGCCGAGCATCGGGAGCTCTGGCGGAGGAGGAGCTAACTTGATGATGCGGACTTTGTTTTCTTCCATTGTGGCTGTATTCCTTCGACAAGCTCAGGAAATAATCTTTTCCTTGTTATATTGCTCCTACTTCTTTCAAAAATGCTTCGTACACGTCTAACGCCGCCTTTGCCGACTCCAGGGTCAGCACAAATCCGGGCGTGTGCACCAAGTCGTTGCGCAGGCGGTGCGCCGCCCAAACGCCTTCCACGCTCTTCACCTCCGAAGGCAAAACACGCGCTAAACGCTCGGCAAGGTTTTCGCCTTCATAACCGGCGCCTTTCAGCACTGCATCAACAAGCGCATCCGCCTCAATCACCGCAAGGCGAAGACTTTCCGGTTTTCCCGTAACCGCTTTTGTCTGCACCAGTTCCCACTGCGCGATGATCGCGGGATCTTTCCTTTCCTCCTTCTTCTTTTTTCGGTGATGGAACATAGACGGCACCGTTTGCATCGGGAAAATTTTCGTGAGAAGAAAAATAAACAGCGCGGCAAGCAGCACATCCAACACAATCACGATGGGCCGAATGATGTCCCGCCAAATATGCAGCAGCCACTGAATCAACTCCGAGGTGCCCCCAAGCAGCCGCGGCAAGAGCGGGAAGAACGCCAAAATGAGTACCGTTATCGCGGTAAAAAAACCAGACGGCGTGACAAACATCTTCCAAACGCCTTTCGGCTTCGGACCCTTCGGTGGCATTTCCTTCATCATTTTTGGCTTGGGAGGCATACCCTGTGCTACAACTTCGATTTATGTTTGTAATTATGTAAACGTTTTTTCATAGAGAAATTTTTGGCAGTAATATGCGGCGTCTTTCATTTCGCGATAAGCGTCAAAGTTGTAGCACGGGGCATGTTTGCGTTTATTCAGTAAACCGGTCAAGCACATCTTCATCCGCGAAGATATTCAAACCCGCTGGCGGACCGGCCTTCTTGCTCTCCACACGTTTCATGTGCGGGGCGGTCACCACCACCTTCATCGGCGGATGGAACAACGTCGCGAGTTCCTCGGTGTTAAATACCACCATTTTGCTGAGATTATTCCAATTCAACGGATGCGAACTCAAAAATCGCCCCATAAATGTTTCCACCGGTGTTTCACGTTGCCGATAAAAATGATACATGCGCTGCGACCGCATCCACGCGCGCGTTTTGGCAAACAGATACGGATAGTTCCAAATTTTCGCGCGCGTCCACACCTGTGTGTTATGCCGGAAAAAATTCAGATTGAGCGCCGCGTACTGTTGAAACGCGCTCCAAATCCCGCGACGCGGATAACTGTCATAAAATAATGTTTTCGGAGAAATATAAATGAAACGGATAACGGTTTCAAATGCCGGTTTTGAAAGATGGTTTTCCACCGCCTTTAACACGTCCGTCTCGCCGGGCGACTTCGGGAGCATCATAGAAAAACTGAACTCTCCGGCCGTGTCCTTCTCTTTCTTCCATTTCTTCAACTCATTCAACTCTGTTTCGTACTCTTTCACCCATGACGGCGGAAGCGGTGTTGCGACAAGCTGTACGCCGACAAACTCACCCGGACGCGCCTTGCCCAACACCTCAATCATGGAAGATAGCGGATCAAACTCCAGCTCCTCGGCGGGTACCTCAAAATCCATGTATGTTTTAATCGGATACAATCCGGATTTTGACAGGAGCATCTCCGATCCCCAGAACTCATTGCCTTGCTCGCCGAACTCTTCCACGTGTTCCGGCATCGTTTCCACGTAATCCTCCACCTGCGTTACCTCAACATCCGGGTAAAACGAGAAGAATGCCGCCTCAATGATAGCCGTGTATTTTCTCGGGACGCGGACATAGAAATGCAACTCTCCACCGACGCTCGTCATTTCAAACGAGAATGTACGCGTTTTTTCGCCGTCCCAATAGCGCTCTTCAATATCGCCAGGGGCGTTGCGCATGGTATGAATGGCTCGGAGCACCTGCTCCATGCCGCGGGGATTTTTCAAGATCTCGCGCGGGATGGAAAGCTCCAGCATCACAAACGGATCATTTTTGTCCCAAATGAGATTGCGCCAATAAATCCACGTTGAATACGTCACGGGCAACGCCACGACAAAAATCCAAAACCACCAGGTCCATTCCCAAAAAATGGAAAATGCCTGGTAGTACTGAAGTAACACTGCTTGTGCAAGAGCAAAAATTTCGGCAAACATAGCTATAGAAGCGGATCAACGCGGATATCAACGCTGAATGACGCGGGAGTGACGTCGTGGTTTTATAGGCCACCCTCCGCAATGCGCTGTATACCGAGTTATGCCTCTCTCACAGTATAACGCCCATCTGCATTTCTTTGGAAGTACTTCTTATTCTGCAGGTTGAGGAGAATAGTATTCGGCTTGAACGCGCGTTCTTTCAGAATGACGTCCACCAGCTGATGCGATTTCAAGCTCCCGTTCTTCTTTAAGAAGTACGCGATGACTTCGCGCGCGGTTCCCGGAATGATGCCGAACTCGCGGAGACCATAGAGTCCGCGGCCGACCAGCACGAAACGTTCATCTTTGATGAGTTCGTTATGCACCGTCTGATGATTGGTGCGCTTATTTTTTCGCACCGTGTTAATCAAGTTCGCGATGTCGGTAAAGTGGAGAGGTTTGCGCTCTTTCTTGAGCGTCAAATAGGCCCAGTCGCGCGACGTTTTCGGATTGATTTCCGACCATGCCGCAAGTCCCGCGTCACCATAGTGGTTCACCATAAACCGCTTTGATGCCGAAACAAAATTCGCGCCGATCACGTCGGTCACACCATGCTGCGAGGCGCAAGCGGCAAAATAGTGATTAAACTTTTTGTCGCCGAGCACCTCGTCCTTCTTCGCAGCGAGTGTTCCGGCAAGTTTCGCCGCGAACAGTTTCGCGTGTTTCATATGCTCGCCCGTAAGCCCCCATGTCGCATGCGCGTCCTTATCCGCAGGCGCGTATGCCAACTTCCCGCTCGCTTCCAGCAAGAAGCGTACACGATTTCCAAGGGTCTCTTTCGGACCATTGTCTGATGCCACATCGGTAACGTCGGCGAACAATGCCTCCTCCTTGCGTACGCCGCCCAGACCTTCCAGGTGCGCGACAACCATCGACGCAAAGGATTCAATGCCGTTTTTGCTCCCCTCCGCGCGGACCGCGTCAAGTCCGAGATTCTGAATCTGCCGGATACGCTCGCGCGTCACGCCATAGCGCTTGCCCAACTCAGCAAGCGTCAATTCCCGACCATCTCCCAACCCGTATCGGCACCGCAACACTTCCTGTTGCCGCTCAGGCAACGGTTGCAAACACTGCGCGACAATTTTGTTTACGACTAACTTCATATGGATAATATGGTGATTTTTATCGACATTTACTGGCTTTTGGGGCCGTTTATAATATTACTAAGATGATACAAAATTATTGACAAGAAGTCAATAGGGTGTAGTAATCGCAAATAACGCGAATCCTCGGCAAATAATGCGAATAAAAAAAGACGGGCGCTTACCGCTTCCGCCACATCGTGAGCAAAGGGCTCGCGACGAAGATTGACGAGTATGTGCCGAAAACGGTACCGACAAGGATGGTAAGCGTGAAATACGCAAGCGATGACGAACCCAAGAAATAGAGCGCCACAAGCACCAACACAAGCGTCAATGAAGTGTTGATGGAGCGCGCCATGGTTTCGTTGACGCTTGTATTGACCAGAGCGTCAAAATCAAATTTTGCCGAACGCTCCAGCCGCAGATTTTCGCGGATGCGGTCAAACACCACAATCGTGTCGTGGACGGAAAAACCCATGACCACAAGAATCGCAACGATGAAATTGGTATCCACTTCCGCGTGATACAAATATCCCAGCACCGCGAAAAGTCCTGTAGGAATAATCGCGTCATGGAAAAGCGTGAGGAGCGTGATAAGCCCGTACTTCCACGAGCTCACCGGATACGACACCTTGCGGAACGCAAACGCGATGTAGAGCGAAATGCCGAGCAGTACGAAGAGAAACGCCCAAATGGCACGCGATCTGAGCTCCGAGCCGATGGCGGGACCGATGCTGTCAAAACGCAATTCTTCAAAATTCGGGTATGCCTTAACAAATGCCGCTTTGTATTCCACGTGCTTGGCTTCATCAATTTCTTTCGTCCGGATTAAAAAGCTTTGCGTCGCCGGCTCGGGCGTCACGATTGCATCGTCCAATTTCAGCTCATCACTCAAAAACGCCTTCGCGCCGTCGGCGTTCACGCGCTCATCACCAAGCGTCACTTGCCACATCGTTCCGCCGGTGAAATCAATCCCCTGCTTCAAGCCGAGCGTGCCGATCACGACAATGCTTGCCGCGATGAGCAGCCCCGAACAACCGAGAAATACGTATTTATTCCCTATAACGTTCATATCTTTGTTTTCTTGATTTTTATGCTTTATTGCTTTCTTGATTGCGTGTGAACACGCGTAAAATTGTGCGGGTAACCGTGATAGCGGAGAACATACTCATCAAAACACCGATGAGGAGCGTCAACGCGAACCCTTTCACGAAGCCGGTGGTCGCGTAGTATAAGATGACCGCGGTGAGCATGGTGCTCACGTTGGAATCACGAATGGAAAGCCACGCGCGGGAGAATCCTTCATCCAAGGCACTCATGCGTGAAAGTCCTTTTCGCATCTCTTCTTTACTGCGTTCAAAAATCAGCACGTTCGCGTCCACCGCCATACCGATGGAAAGAATAAAACCCGCGACGCCGGAAAGCGTCATCGTGATACCAAAGAGCTTAAACACTCCGAGCGTCAGAGCGATATATATAGTAAGTGCCAATGTGGCATAAACCCCCAGCATCCGGTAGTAAAGTAGCATGAAGAGCATGACTGCCAGCGTACCGACGAGTCCGGCGTAGAGCGTACGCTTCAGTGAATCCGTGCCGAGCGAGGCGCCGATGGTTTGCTGGCTCACGAGTTTTACCGGCGCGGGCAAGGCCCCCGCGTTAAACCGCTCAACAAGTTGCTTCGCCTCCTGCACAGTGAATCGTCCGGTGATTTGCGCGCGTCCGCCGCTGATTTTTTCCTGCACGGTCGGCATCTCAATCAATACACCGTCAAGAAAAATCGCAATCGGCTTACCCACATTTTTCGCCGTCATGTCCTCAAAGAGTTTCGCGCCTTCGTCGTTGAATGAAATGGAAACTTCCGGCTTTCCGGTCAGCTGGTCAAAATTGAGCTGGGCGCCGGAAACGTGGCGGCCGGAAAGATCCAACGGGAAAAACTTCGGTTCCACCGCCGCAGACGTAGTTGCAGTGCCCTCTTTCGGTTTTTCATACTCAACCTCGGCAAAGGTCAAGAGCGGCGTTTCGCCGATGAGCTTGATTGCTTCGGAAACGTCTTTAATGCCCGCAAGCTCCACCACCAAGCGATATGAGTCCGCGCCTTTCGCGATAAACACCTGCGGCTCGGACACACCGAACAAATTGACGCGTTTTTCAATCACGTCGCGAAGTCCATTCAAGACGCTGTCACGGTCGGCGCCGGTAACATTCGCCATGTCCACTTCATAAACTAAGTGCGTGCCGCCGACAAGATCAAGCCCCAGCCGCCACGGCCGCGTGTTTGCGCCGAAGTTTTTTGGATACACAAAAAATCCGACCAATACGGCGAGGGCAACGATTCCTATTAAGAGGATGGCTGAATTTTTTTTCATAAAAAACAATTGTTTAGAAGTATAACGCGGCAGAATAAAAATGCAATAGACGCACAAAACCGCCCAGGAGAGGGGCGGTTTTGTGCTAGAGAAGAGTAACGTTCTGGAACCCTTTCGAGTCCCTTGGTCGCTTCAAATAATGTAACTAGGGGGTGGGGGGGTTGGTTTCACCCTGTGGCGCAGCCACCGTCCGGCGCAACACTTCATACGAAACAATAGCTCGTTTGATGCTCCAGAGGAACAATCCGGCGAATATCAGCGCGATGGCGATTTCCACCTTTACTTCAACGCGGGAATGCACGAGCGCGTACCACAAATAGTCAAACAGGCGAAAACGGCTCTCCGTACTTGCAGCGGCCGCGCCTTCAAGCACGCGAACGACGTACACGCTCCGCGAGAAAAGGTGCGCGCCGAGCATCACCGAGAACACCTCAAAGACCACGACAGGCAACACCCGCCGCACAAACCATACACGATAAATTTTGAACATCAGTTTTTTTCGGAAGTTCATTGTGTTACTCATCCATTAATTTTCTAAACAGCCGTTTTGCGCGGAACAAACGCATTTTGAGCGTCGTGAGCGATATCCCTTCCAGCTTCGCGATATCGTCATAGGACTTATCCTCCAGGTAATATAACTTCATCACCCGCCCTAAATGTTCCGGCATCTTTTCAAGCGTTTTTGCGACGATAGCGCGGTTGTCAGTGTTTGTGGCTAAATCAGACGCCCCCTCATCCACAAGCGCATCGTCGTAGAGCACCGGGTCAAGATAAGACACATTCCCCTGCTGTTTTTTTAATTTCTGATAATGCGTGAATGAGGTATTGACGAGAATCTTATATGCCCAGCTTTTGAATGTCGCGCCGGGTTGTTTTTTAAACCGCCGACCGTTCACGTAAATCTTCGTGAATGCCTCCTGCAAAATATCCTCGGCTTCGTTATGACTCCGCGTGATGCTCCGCGCCGCGCGCACAAACGCCTCGCGGTAGCGGTCCACCAGAATGCCAAAAAGCGCCGGGTCATCCATGGATAACTTCAGCACTTCGTCATCGGGCAGTTGTTGCGGGGCTTTCTCGACCGCATCTTTCTCCTTCGGCATATACCGATATAATACACTGGATTTGCGCGTAAGGCAAGCGCACAAAAACAATTGACGCGTGACATTTGACCATTGACCAACGAGCATGCAGCAGTCAAACGTCAATGGTCACATGTCAAATGTAAACCTACACCAGCATCCCCCGCAATGCCGCCACGCGCTCCTCAACCGGCGGATGAGTCATAAAGAGCTTGTGGATGAGCGATGTGCGCTTGCCCTTCGTGAATGGGTCGTCAAACCACAGATGCGCCGTGGTGTTTTGCGCGACCCGCAAAGGCGTCGCGTCCGCGTGGATTTTTTCCAATGCCCGCGCGAGTCCCTCGGGATAGCGCGTCAAAAGCGCGCCGGAGGCATCGGCTAGGAACTCGCGTTTGCGCGAAATAGCGAGCTGCATAAGTGTCGCGGCGATGGGCGCAAGAATTGAAAGCACTAGCCCCAACAAAAGCAAAACTCCTCCCGCCGACCCGCGGTCATTACGGCTGCGAGCGCCGCCCCAAAACATGGAACGCAAAAACATATCGCCCAGAATGGAAATAAATCCGACGAGAATCACAATAACCGTAGAAACAAGCATGTCGCGGTTGCCGATGTGCGAAAGCTCGTGCGCCAACACTCCTTCAAGCTCCGTTTTATTGAGCCGTTCCAACAACCCGCGCGTCACGGCCACAACCGCGTGTTCGGGATTCCTGCCGGTCGCGAACGCGTTCGGCGCCGGTTCATTAATAATGTATATCCGCGGCACAGGAAGCCCCGCGGTGATGCAAAGATTTTCAACGACATTGTACAGTTCGCGGGCATTCTCACGATTTACCGGATGCGCATGCGACATCGCGAGCACAATCTTATCCGAATACCAATAACTCACAATGCTCATAACGGTGCTAAATACGACCGCGATAACAAGAATGCTTGGGTCCCCATAGATGCGCGTGAACACCCAACCAATGCCGATGACCACGACAAAAAATAACGTGAAAATGAGCCACGTTTTGCGGATGTTGGAATCTCTCTGTGTATAAAGGCTTACACTTGACATGGCACGTCTTATTTCCTGAGCTTGTCGAAGGAATACAATAATGTAGCCCTTCGACTCCGCTCAGGGACTAAAATCTCAGTTGCTAGAATTTCACCGCAACAGGCTTCGCCTCATCAATCGTCGACAATTCAAAAAATTTCTCCTCGTGAAAACTAAACGTACGGGCGATGATGTTTGACGGGAACGATTGCACCTTCGCGTTCAAGTCCTGCACCACGGAATTGTAAAACCGCCGCGCCGCCTGCATCTTGTTTTCGGTGTCCGAAAGTTCACGCTGTAATTCCAAAAAGTTTTCGTTCGCCTTGAGTTGGGGGTAATTCTCCAAAACCGCGAACAGCGTTTTAAGCGTCGCTGAAAGCGCATTTTCCGCCTGGGCATTTTCCAACGCCGATCCGCCTGTTGCCACGCGCGTCCGCGCTGCCGTCACGTTTTCCAACACATTCTTTTCATGCGACACATACCCTTTCACCGTTTCAATAAGATTCGGGATTAAGTCATAACGACGCTTGGACTGCACGTCAATGTCGGAGAGCGCTTCCTTGGCGCGCAATCGTGCCCGGATAAGACCATTGTATATTCCGATAACCGCAATCACTAATACTACGAGAACAATAATCGCAATTGTTAATGGATTCATAGATGTATTACTTACTTATGATATCTCTATTATATCGTGGCGGAGGTGAAAATGTAAGAGACCCGTCGCGGTGGCGATCGGGTCCCCGTACGCCTACTTTTTCCTTTGTACTCGATATTCCATCGGGCGTTCTCTGACGTGACTTATCCACACATCAGAATAATTAGCCGAACAAAGCGCGTTATCCTCGAATGCAAGAGAAAGGTAGGCACTCCATCCGCCATTCATACCGGGAACAGCGTTGCCAATCCATTCCCAACGGACGATCTTCAAGCGTGCCGTTGCGATCATCACGACTGAACCATTCTCCACATGCAAGCCACTCACCCTGTTCTCGTCGCAATATACAGCGGGCTCGCAATCCAGCCCGTGGCCATACCGCTGCCCGGTGGAGGGATTATGCGTATGCGACTTGATTATTGCGCTCACCTCCTCCTCGCTCATTCCATAGTCGAGATACACGGAGGCATCTTTTAGTGGATTCGGCGGGCAAGACGGTGGCTGCTTGTAGACCCACACCGTGAGGAGCCAAAGCCCCCACACCGCCACGAGGAGCGTCGCGAGCCACGCGTAGAGCTTCACTGCCCTCCACATAGTCTCGCGCGCACTCACCGGCGACACGTCGCGCGGATCTTGCACCTCGGGCTTTGCTGACTCTTTCGGTTCATTCGCCATCGGTCACACTCCTCAATGTGAGCAGAAACTTGTTCTGCGCCCATCTTCGCATATTTTCAAAAAATCCGCAATCGCGACATTCCGACATTCTCAAGAATGTGAGAATGTTATTTGTAACGCATAAAAAGGAAAACGGCCGGATGTGCGCTTGCACACCCGGCCGTTCGTAGCTGCTTTGGTCGGCTCGCGCGGGAAACGTTACTTCCCGCCCGAACCCTTCTTGCGATTCGCCTTCACGCGCTCCACGATGCCGCGACTCTCTTCCTTGGACGCTTCCCTGCCGATCCGCTGAATGATCTCGGCGGGAATCGTGAGCTCCATGAAGTCGCCCGGTTTCGGCATCGCGCAGACGTGCGCTGCCTGCGTGCGAGGCACTCCCGCGAAGTAGAGCTCGGTCGGCGTCACTCCTTCGAGTGTCGCCAGCCGGCATGCCACGCGGAACGTGTTCTCGTCCGTCTTGTCGCACTTCACATACCCGTCGTGGGTATGCCCGCAGATCGCGAGATCGGCGTCGGAGCTCCGCCCCGCGTTCACCGCCCCGTCTCCGCTGTAGCCCTTCGGATCATGCTGGACCACGATATCAATCGTGCTCCGCATGCCCGACACGAGCTTGCCGTCTGCACCAAGTCCGTAGCGCTTGATGAAGATATAGCTCGCGTTGTCGTGCCCGCCGACCGCGACACGCACGCCGCGCATCGGATCCGCCTTGTAGTAGTCCGGTTGCACCGTACGGAACACGCCGATCTCACGCGCCTTGCACCGCTGGACGAAGAACGACCAGTCGATGATGCCCGTGCGATCCAACGCCTTCCGCGTGTGATTGCCGTCCACCGCAACCAGCGCGATCTTGAACGCACCCGGTTGCGCAAGGGTCGGAAGCAGAAGCTTGTCGAAGTAGTCGGCAAGCCAATCCAGAATCACGTCCATGGACTCCACGGTGCCACCCTTGGAATCGTTCGTCACCTTCTCCGCGGCGCGACGCACCGCATCCGGGTCACTCTGATCCACGTTTGCCATGAGCTCCATGTTCTCCAACATAAGCTCGTGCGGATCACGTTCCGCGGAGTGCACATGCGGCCACCGATTGTGGTTCGCGTCGGCGGCATCCCCGCCATTCACGTATCCCCGGATCCGCGCCGCGCTGCCACAGAGCACGAACGGCTTCGCGAGATACGTCTTGTGCATCTCCACAAAACCGGCGCGCGTCATGTCTTCCGCCTCGCGAGCCCCGATGTGTTCGTCGGCACTTGCCGAGAAC
This sequence comes from bacterium, assembly GCA_030649055.1. Taxonomy (NCBI): domain Bacteria; species bacterium. The sequence continues at coordinate 37,788 of JAUSGH010000022.1, forward strand.
GCAGCGAACTCGCTCGGCTGCTCCAGCACCGCCCCCGTCAGGAAGTCGTTGTACTGGATCCAACGCGTCGCAACCACACCAACCGGCGCGCCCTTGGGCTTCGAGATGATCGTGAGCCCGGAGACGCCGTTGTTGTGGTAACGATTGAAGACCGCGTGACTCCGCGATGCCTGAGGCTTCCCGCCGCTCATGCGCACGGGTTCCTCGCCCTTCACGAACCGCGCAATACGCGCCTGGTTCTCGAACGGCAGGGCACAGACAAGCGTCACGCCGTCATCGGTCCGTTCCGAGTCGTACTTCATCTGGTTCTTGTAGTTCACCTCGTCCGGCATGGTCTTCAGACGCTGATAACGCTTGAATCCCTTACCGTGGTGGCCGCTCTCCAGGATCACATCCGGGCGGGTTTCCTCCGCAACCCGAACAAGGTCCTTGATCGCCGCGCCTGCCAACCGCCGCGCATGCTGTTGCTTGCCATGCGTTGCCGCGACCATGCACTCCTCGATGCGAAGCAGCGTCGCCCACGTCTTGTGACGACCGTGCGCGTAGTCCACGCGCAAATCGCCGAACGTCAGCACTCCCTGTTTGTTCGTGAACTCCGCGCCCACACCCTTGCAGATCGCCCCAACCGAAGCATAGAAGCCCTCAACGAGCTTCTTCGTCTCGTACTGGTGCGTGGGGCCTTCCTTCGGCTCACGATAGAGCGCCTGCTTCTTCCTCATCGCATCGATGTCGGTGTTGAGCTTCCCCAGCGCCGCACCGATGTTGCCGAGGTCCTTCTCCACCGTCTGGAGCTTCCGTGTGACCTTTGTAGAAACCTTCGCTTCGGGCTTCACGTCCTTCACGAGGTTCTTCTTGGTCTTCTCCATACCCTTCGCCTGCTTCTTCAACTCTCCGCACTTGCGGTTGAGTCGGCCGATCTCCTCCTCGCACTCTTCGCCGCTGCGAAGGAGAATAGCATTCAACAGCCGCGAGAACGAATGCTGAATGTCGTCCCCGCTTTCGGACACGACGATCTTCGCCTTCGGCGCGGCCTTGCGAAGCTCCGCGAGTCGCCGTTGGAGGATGCCGAGCTGAATGCCCTGCATGTGCTCCAGACGATCGCGGCTCTTCACCTTTATGGACTCCTCCTCGCACTCCTCCTTGGACTTGTGCCAGTGCGTGAGATCCTTGTTCAGAATCTCCGGCCTATCCAGCCGTGTGAGCGCTCCGTCCACGATGTACCCCGTAATCCACGGGCTCTTCTTCGCAAACGCGAGAAGATTGTTCCACGCGCCCTCGTCAAAGAAATCCGTGTCGAATCCCAACTCAGAAAGCATCGCAACGGTGTCCGCTTCCTTCTCGGCGAGAAGGTCGATGGTCCTCTGGCTATCCATGATTTGCCTCCCAAAAAGGGGCTATTCCGGATATTGGCACGTCGCCAAAGTCGCTCCGCCACAACTGGCTCTGAATTTCGCAACTCAAAGCTCTCTTTCCTTATTCAGTTGTGAAGGTGCGACTGCGGCGACCCTTCGCCGCGTACTAGGGCAACACACCCTAGCACAAAACCTACCCCGAACACATCGCCGACAACCGCATGCGTCATTGACGCTCCGGAACCGGCGATATTCTCAAGATAGGTTCTCTACTTTGAATATAGCAGGTCAAGTGGAAAAGTATACAAGCAGGCACAAATAAAACCTGTGGAGAACTCCGCGCTACGACAACTCCTTCCGGTAACACTCTGTCTCGCGCTTCACAAATCCGAGCGAAGTATAAAATTGTCCGGTATTGCGCTTGGGATTGCTTGTCAAATCAATATGTTTCGCACCGAGCGCATGTGCCTCCGCAATAACTTTTTCCATGAGCATTTTGCCGATCCCCTTGCCGCGATAATCGGACGAAACGACAACATCATGCACATACCCTTGCGTACCCATCATTGTTTCGCCGATTTCAAGCGTTGCCATGCCGACGATCTTATCCGCATCTCGCTCCACAAAGACATGCATCTGCGGCGCAATGCAAATTTTTTCTAGTCGTTCCAATGTGAGCGCTGGCGCATTGGGCGCAAGCTCGCACAACAAATTATTTATTGCAACGAGGTCACTCTCGTGTGAGATGCGATATTCCAAGATCTCCATGTGCCCTCAGATGGAATCGGACCATCGTCAACTGCTTAAAAGGCAGCTGCTCTACCATTGAGCTATGAGGGCTTCAGATTTCTATTTATTTTATGACAACGCTCTCCAAATGACAATCTACAATAATTTCATAAAATCTTCGGGCGATATTTCAATCTCCCGCAAGATCTGCCGAAGCAGTCCGCGGCCGATCTCTTCGCGCCCATGCACGGGCACGATCGTCGTCCTTCCGTCGGAATGCTGAAGAAAAAGATGCGAACCTTTTTGTCGCATCTCCTCGAAACCAAACTCGCGCAAAATCCTTATGAGCTCCTTCGGTTTTAGAATCGGCAAACCGCTCATACCTCCACCATGTCCATGCCGATGAAGGCCGGTTCGTGAGCCATGGACTTTATGCGCGCTCGGTATGCCGGATTCTCCGCTGATTCTTCAAGACATAACGCAATGGCATCTTTTACCCGATCCCTAAGCATGGGCAATGTTTTTGCTTGCGTGTGGCACCCTGGAAGCATTGGCACGGATGCGATAAAATATCCGTCTTCATCTTGCTCAACGATAATTTTGAACTGCTGTTTCAGCATTGTTTTAATGTAACATGACGTCGTGAATAATGCAATGATTTACGCAAGCCCCTACTCTATCTCCCGCTTCAGCTCCTCCAATAATTTTTTCGCCGCGGAGGAAAGATGCTTCGGGGTTTTGATATCCAGCTCCACATACATCGCTCCATGCCCGTAGCCACCAAATCGGGGCATACCGGCGCCGTCAATTTTCAATTTACTTTTCAAACTGAAGTGTTCGGGAATGGTCGCGGTTACTTTTTTGCCCGCGATGGTCGGGAGTTCTAGCGGGATCCCTAGGAGTACGTCCACAAGCGACGCCTCCTTTTTTATAAACACGTCATCGCCCTGACGCGCAAACGTCGCGTGCGGCTTCACGCGCACACGCACATATAAGTCACCGACACCCGCGCCGCGCTCGCCCGCCTCACCCATGCCGACCAGCTTGATAATCTGACCGTCGGCAACTCCGGAAGCAATTGCTACATCCACCTGCCGCTCACCGACGGCGCGCCCCACTCCAGAACAGCTGCCGCAAATTTTCTTGGGGATTTTTCCAAGCCCCACGCACTTCGCGCACTGCCGCACCTGCGAAAAATTACCAAAAAACGTGGAGCGGCTCTCGCGCACCTCGCCTCTGCCATCACACGCGGCGCACTCGGAAAACCCCGCATCGGGAAAATGCCCCACACCGCCGCATTTTTCGCATATAATAGAGGTACGGTAGCGCAACTGTTTTTTGATACCCCCAAAGGACTCCTCCAGTGTTACCTCAACCACCGCTTCAATATCCGCGCCGCGCTGATACGTGCGGCGTTTGCGCTTCATGCCCAAACCTTCAAAAATTGAATCAAAAATATCTCCGGCGTCGCCAAAATCTCCGAGATTTGACGGATCAAAGCCAAACCCGAAACCACCCTCGCCAAATCCGCCAAATGGCCCCTGCCCTCCACCCATGCCGGGTTGCGCCTCGCCGAAGCGATCATAATACGCGCGCTTATCTTTGTTAGAGAGCACCTGATACGCCTCGTTCAATTCCTTAAACTTTTTCTCGTCGCCGCCGGCCTTATCCGGATGATGCTCGTGCGCCAAGCGCCGATATGCTTTTTTGATATCGTCTTCAGAGGCACCTTTTTGAACACCGAGTGTTTTGTAGAAATCTTTCATATCGCTTTGCTCTCTCTACGAATTATAAATAACATACGAATTTACGAATGAGCTCAATGTATTCCTTCGACTTCGCTCAGGAAATAATTTATTAGTTGGTGAGCTTGTCGAACCACTACCTCATCCTTTCGTATTTTCGTACAGCTTTCGTAATTTTGTAGAATCATAACACGATTGTTTCTTTGCTCGTGGGTTCGGAGGCCACACGGAGAAACCCGGCGCCGAGCAACAGCTGATATAACCCCCACGCCGCCCACTGCACCGGATAGGCCACCAAAAATCCGAAGCTCTTGATGGTAAAAAAGAGCAGTAGCCCATAGATGACGATAACGACCGTGTGCCACTCCTCCGGCACGCGGCTTGCCCACTGCCCCAAGAGCGTCGCAAGTACTTTACTCACCGTTGTGCGCGCGGTAACGGTCGTTCCCACCGCATCGCTGATTTGCGCCAGGATCGCTCCGCGCGACTCCGCGAGCAGTGCCGCGCGCGCTTCAGCCGAAAGCTCACCGAGCCCCGGGACAAGGCCGGAGCTACCCACCGCGTCAATCACTTCACCTACCGGCATTGCGAGTGAAAAATCCGGGACAATACGCCGCAGCACAATATCCGTCGATCCAGCGATACTCGCGACCGTACTCTCTGTAACACGCCACTCAATTCCAATAAGCGGCGCGGCAATAAGCACGGCCACAAACAGCGACAACGCCGTGATAGTACCTGGCGTTGCCGCGCGGCTCATGCGCAAAATGGAAATTTTCAAGTCATTTGCCGCCGCTGTCTGTGCACGGCGGCCGGCCACAAACAACAACCCATACATAAGCATCGCGCCAACAAGCGTTCCTTGCGAGAAGTGGCCAACAAGCGGCGCGAGAAATGCAGTCGTTTGAACGGCGAGCACCGCCGCGTACACGACGCCTCCTTTAATGAAGGAGGCCTCCAACACATCACACAACATAAACACGGCGGCAGCACCCAGCACTCCCAAGAGCATCGGCGACCCGCCAAGCATTGCGTTCAGCGCGTACCCGAACACAAACGCGGCCAGCGCGCCAACGCCTGCCAAAACTCCGATTTTTATTTTTGAGCGGTCAACTCCCGCGGCGACTTCCGACTGCATTGTTTTATTGCTTAATTGCTTTCTTGCTTTTTTTCTTCAGGGCCGTCTTGCGGCGCGGCTGCACCGTCCTTGCTATCTTGTGGTGATCCCGCCGAACCATACGCGGCCTGTCCGATTTTTTGGATTTCCGCGGAGAGTTCCGCGATGGCGGACTTAATGACATCCGAGTCGCTGCCGTCCTTCACCCCTTTCAGTTTATCAATTTTTTCTGTAATTGTCGTTTTTACTTCCGCGGGTACCTTATCACCGGCGTCTTTCAATGCCTTTTCCGATACATACACCAGCTGCTCCGCCTGATTTCTTGTTTCAATCACTTCTTTTTTCTTTTTGTCTTCGTCCGCATGAGATGCCGCTTCCGCTTTCAATTTTTCAACTTCATCTTTGGAAAGCGCGCTGGATGCTTCAATGCGCACGGTTTGCGTTTTTCCGCTCGCTTTATCCTTCGCGGAAACACTCAGGATTCCGTTCGCGTCAATGTCAAAGGCCACTTCCACCTGTGGGGTACCGCGGGGAGAAGGCGGAATGCCGTCCAGAATAAACCGCGCGAGCGTTTTGTTGTCTCCCGCCATTTCGCGCTCGCCCTGCAAGACATGCACTTCAACCGAAGTTTGGTTATCCGCCGCGGTTGAGAATACCTGACTCTTTGCCGTGGGTACGGTGGTATTTTTCTCAATCAGGCGCGTGAAGACGCCACCGAGTGTTTCAATACCCAGCGAAAGCGGCGTCACGTCCAGCAGCAACACGTCCTTCACTTCGCCGCTCAAGACGCCCGCCTGCACCGCGGCACCGATGGCAACCACTTCGTCCGGGTTAATGCCGAGGTGCGGCTCTTTACCGAAATATTTCTTTACCACCTCAATCATCGCCGGCATACGCGTCTGGCCGCCCACCATGATGATTTCATTCAAGTCCTTCGGTGCGAAGCCCGCTTCCTTAATTGTTTTATCAAGCAACTTAACAGAGAGGTCAAGATAATCCTGCACCAGCTCTTCCAGCTTCGCCCGCGTGAGCTTCAATAAAAAGTGCTTCGGTCCGGCGGCGTCCGAGGTTATATATGGAAGGTTCACTTCCGCCTCAACCGCGGTGGAAAGTTCATGTTTTGCTTTTTCCGCGGCTTCCCGTAACCGCTGTAGCGCCAACGGGTCTTTGGAAATATCAATGCCTTCTTGTTTCTTGTACTCCGCGACAAGGTGTTCAATGATGCGCTTATCAAAATCGTCACCGCCCAGATGCGTGTCGCCGCCGGTCGCCTTCACCTCCACTGTATCATCGCCAACTTCAAGAACGGAAACGTCAAATGTGCCGCCGCCGAAATCATAGACGACAATTTTTTCGTTCTTCTGCTTGTTGAACCCGTATGCAAGCGCGGCCGCCGTCGGTTCATTTAATATGCGGAGAACTTTCAGACCGGCAATTTCACCGGCGTTTTTTGTCGCCTGCCGCTGGCTGTCATCAAAATACGCCGGAACGGTAATGACTGCTTCCTCAACTTTTTCACCCAAACGCGCTTCGGCGTCGGCTTTCAGTTTCTGCAACACCATCGCGGAAATTTCCTCCGGTGTATACCAGTGGTCACCTCCGCCCAAGGCGGATCCGCCCGGGGCGGACATTTTAATTTCCACGCCGCCGGTCGCGGAGGCGCGCAGCTCATACGGAAGCCACTTTTTGTCGCGCTGGACTTCAACGTCGGAAAATTTTCGACCGACGAGCCGCTTCACCGAAAAGATGGTGTTTTTAGGGTTTGTGATCGCCTGTCGCTTCGCGAGCAATCCCACGCTACGCTCGCCGGACTTTCCGACTGCGACAATAGACGGCGTCGTGCGGTTGCCTTCCGCGTTCTCCAAAATCTTCGGCGTTCCGGCCTCCATCACCGCGACCGCCGAATTGGTGGTTCCTAAATCTATTCCGATTATTTTGCTCATATTTTTATTGGACTTATAGGTCTTATGGGACTAATTGGACTTATCTTTTGATACCTTCACTCTCGCCGGACGAATAACTCGTCCGTTTAATGTGTACCCTCGCCCCACTTCTTCCACCACCGCGCCGGGCGATTCGTTTGACTCCACCGCGGCAACTGCTTCGTGCACCGCAGGGTCAAATTGCGCGCCCGTTGTGACCGCCATCCGTTCCAATCCCTGCTTCTTCAACACATCTTCCAGCTGCGTCCGGATCATCAACGTTCCTTTGTCCACCTTCTCACCCATTGCCGCGATCGCGAGGTCAAAGCTATCCATCACCACAATCAGATCTCGTATCAATGCCTTATTCGCGTACTTCGCAAATTCTTCAAGATGTTTTTGTTCGTCCTTCTGATAATTGATGAGGTCGGCTTTCGCGCGCTTCCAGCCATTCAGATATTCATCACGTTCGGCGCTGATTTTCGCGAGTTCATCGCGCGCGGCTTCTGCTTCATCGGCAACATCTAACTGCGGTATTTCGTTTTTTTCTTGTTCGTCCGCCATAAAATTATTTTTTTATTGCTTTCTTGCTTTCTTGCTTTCCTGATTTATTGCTTTCTTGTTTTCTTGCTTTCTTGTTTTCTTGCCACCGGGCAACTCCTTAAATACATTGAGCGCCCGTTTGTAGTCCATGCGCTTCGGTCCGATTGCCGCCAAGAATATCGGCGCGCCCGCTACATTATATCGCGCGACAACAACCGAGAGATGCGAACTGCGCGTAATGGGGCTTTTGCCGATAAAGACGCGCGGCTTGCCTTCAGAAACATTTGCCGCGAGACGCGCGAGCGAAGCGTCCAAACGGTCAAAGTCGCGGACAACCTCAAGAAAATCTTCCCGTGTTTTGAAATCAATGCGCTCACAGAGCTCGTCCAGCCCGGACTTATACACCTCGCGGTCACGCGCATCGTAACCCACGCCCAAGAGGCGCAGCTCCTCCACGAGCGGCTCCACCACACGTTCCAGTCTGCCGTCCAACGCCTCACCGAACAGTTTACCCATACTCGGCGCCGCTTCATCCGCGCCAAAAATATCCCTCAACAATTCATCCACCCACAATGCGTATCCACTCTCGGTGGGAACTCTGCCGCCGGAGGTATGCGGCTGTTCCAAAAATCCGGCATGCGTCAGACGCAAAAGCTCCGCGCGGATACTCGCGGGCTTGATACCGAAGCTGTAGTCCTCGTAAAGTTCATCGGAGCTTACCGGGTGGCCGCTCGCGACAAACTCGCGGATGACCGCTTCCAAAATGCGCTCTGTGCGATTGCCGATCATATACTGCAAATATACCAAAGTTGGCACTCACCAGTCAAGAGTGCCAATCTGCGCTTACTACCGTAAGCGCTTTCCCAGAATTGTTCTTAGCTGATTGAAAATAGCGAATAATTGTTCCATGATTTCCTCCACCGCTTTTGACACATCAACTTCTCGTACCGCTTTTTGCTCTTGCAGAACAACTCCGCCGGTTGACGCACTATTTAATTCCATCATCTTTAGCATCTCCTCTCCATCTCTTCCTTTTGCATTCCGCGGAGTGAACGTGAGCTCGTATGAACCGGCGGGGAGCGTTTCATGCAATAGCTGATTTCGCGGTACAAAACGATGGAATTTTTTCATCACTTCTTCACGTTTACCATTCTCTACTTTTGCGACAGCAACGGTGACGCCACTTAATCCTACGTTATAATTTTCCGGTAGTGGCGCGACGCCGAACGTCACGCGGTGCAATCGCTTAGCCGCATCAATAAGTTGCGTAGCGATG
>JAUSGH010000023.1 GCA_030649055.1 bacterium
AAAATTGCCGAGCATTTCAAAAAACGTGAGGTGCGTCGCGTCCCCCACTTCTTCAATATCCGAGGTGCGAAAACATTTCTGCGCGCTCGTCGCGCGGCGACTGCCAAAATCCTTCACCGGATCCAACTCTCCGGTGTAGTAGCGCTTAAATTGCTGCATGCCGGCGGTGGTCAACAGCACCGACGGATCATCGGGCCGCAACGAAGATGAGGGCACGACTGCGTGGCCCTTGCCCCTAAAGAACTCTAAAAACTTTTTCCGTATCTCGTTTGATTGCATAATAAAAATATAAAGCGAAAAACCCAAAATCACAAGTAAATCCCAAACCAACCTTGAAAATAAGCCCGCCCCGCAAAGCGGGGCGGATACCAAAACTTTTCACTATTCACTATTCACTTGAGTGCCCTACTCCACATCCACTACCCCCGTCATCTCCGGATGCAACTTATCAATGTATTTCCACGTGCCGCGGCTCTTAAATATAAAACTATACGTTTCACCGGTTGCGATACCGCGCCGCGAATCAAAACCATCAAGCGCTTCGCGACCCTTCTCCGACGAGGCAATAATCCAATGCGTGTCCGCGTCACGATTAACCCACATCACCGCGCCTCCTTTTTTAATCTTCACAACCGCGGGAACAAACTGCTTATCATTCATCTGAACCACGGCCGGCGCTTCCGCGGCAGAACCGAATGCCGACTCCGCCTCGCCAACACTTACGGCGCTCCGCGTTTCCGTCAACTGCGACGCGGCGCCAATAAGACGCTTCGCAAGCCGGATCGCGTCAACAACGCGCTCAGCTGAAGCATTCGCATTCACCAAATCCGCGACTTTCGCGATGGCGCGTTCCGCGTTGCCGAGCGCCGTAAAAAGTTCCGTCCTCCCCTCTTTGGTCGCTCCCGCCGCGCGCACCGTGGCTCCCAAGCCATCAAAATCCTGCTTTAACGCCCGAACGTCACCGGCAACGTCGCCGCTTCCCAAAAGAAAATTCGCATATACACTTTCCGCGGTGCCTAGCGCGGCCGAACCTTGCGCGTACGCGGCCGCGAACGAGCCCTCGTCAAAAAACTTCACGGCTCCATCATACGTAAACTTGGCGCGCGTCGTCGCTTTCGCGGCCTCCGGAACAATGATACGCCCCTTCACACCCGTAAACGCGTCAATTGAGGCGAGCACCGCCGCCGCTTGTTTCAGCAACGTCTCTGCATCGGCGCGTTGCGCAAGATTCCCGCTACGAATAACGTCAAACAGTTTTGACCGGACAAGATTCGCGTAATTTTTTATATCGGAATCCGCGACAGATTCACGCAAGGCGTCAAGCGAACGCAACCGCTCCAGCGGCGCCCCCGGCAGCTGTGCCAGCGCATCACCCCTTGATTCATCTTTCCCTTCAAAATCTTCCAGCGACGCGCCGAGAAGTCGTCCGGAGAGCTGCAACATCAGATTCGCCTTCAACACCACAAGCCCGTCCCGCAAACTTTGCGGAGCGATATTTTCCCAACGATTGATAAACTCCACCGCTTTGAGCTCGTGCCACTTTCTGGTCATTCTGCCGATGACGGTGTTGGTATACGCAACCGCGCGATCATTATTACCGACGACATCAGCGACGGCGGCAACGGTTTTAACGATATCCGTCCGCGCCGTAAACAATTGCGCGAGTACCGACGCCTCGGCATCATCCGCCGCGATGCGCGCGTATAACGCGTCTAAAATGTCCGAATGCCGCAATGCGCGGTCAATGACGGTCAGAACAAAGCGATCGGTCGGCGCCGTCATGCCTTTTAATGCCGCGATGCGCGCCTCGGCAAGAACAACACTCTGATCGTAACTTGCAACCGCGCGGCTATACGCGTCCGGATTTTTGATATCCAGCTCCTGCAGTTTCACAATCTCCGCCGCCTGCTCGTTGGCGATATCAAGCTGGAGCTCGGCGCGGCTCAAGGTATTAAAAGACAGGGCCTTGCGGATACCGCGGCCCCATTCTTTGAAGAAATAAAAAGGGTTGGACGGCAAAATACCCGTCGTTTCCACCCCCAAACTGCGTATTTCTTCCCCGCTTTCCCGTTCAATGCGGGTTTCGGAGACGCTAAGCGCGCTACCGCTGCCGCTCTCGGCCGCAGAAACCCTGGAAATGCTTAAATTGAGCAAAAAGGCCGTATAACATAAGGAAAATAAGGCCTTTTTGAGGTTCGTACCCATACAACCTAGTATAGCATACCGAGCGTCAATTTACCAGTGAGCGCCGAGATGGGGCAAATATGTCTACATTCGTACTAAATTTCCAATAACTAATATCTATAAGACCTACGCGCTCCACGCTTTTCTGTCATTCCCGCGAAGGCGGGAATCCAGTAATAAGTCAATTTTAAAAGCTCTGGATTCCCGCCTTCGCGGGAATGACACCCTCCACCCTCCATGCTGCCCACATCGGGCTTTTGCGAGCAACGCCAAAGCGGCGCATTGCTGCGCCGCTTAAGTCCTAATGAAGCTATCCACCTCTTTAATATCCTTCGATAGTATGCGCCTTATCGTGCTTTTTGATGCGTCCCAATGACTTCGCCTCAATCTGACGGATACGCTCTCGCGTGACGCCAAATTCCTTGCCCACTTCCTCCAATGTGTGCGTGACACCATCCTCAAGTCCAAAACGCATTTTTAAAATGGACTGCTCGCGAGGAGCGAGATCGTTTAAGATTTCTTTTATTTTTTCGCGCAACAATGCCTGCGAGGCGGTTTGTGACGGCGAAGGATTGCGCTCGTCAGGAATAAACTCGGAAAGCGTGGAGTCCTCGTCGCTGTCGCCCACGGGCGATTCCAACGAAATGACATCCTGCGAGATTTTTTGGATGTGGTGGATTTTTTCCACCGGCATATTCATTTCAATGGCGATTTCTTCCGCCAGCGGTTCGCGGCCAAGCTCCTGCAGCAACCGCCGCTTTGCCTGCGTGTATTTGGAAATGACCTCCACCATGTGCACAGGGATTCGGATAGTGCGCGACTGGTCGGCTAAGGCACGGGTAATTGCCTGCCGGATCCACCATGTGGCGTAGGTTGAAAACTTAAAACCGCGCCGGTAGTCAAACTTTATCACCGCGCGCGATAGGCCAATGTTCCCTTCCTGTACCAAATCAAGAATGCTCAAATTTGGCGAGCGGTTCACGTAGCGCTTTGCGATGGACACCACCAAGCGCAGGTTTGCCTGAATAAAACGTTTCCGCGCTTCTTCATCGCCTTTTTCCACGCGCTTCGCAAGCTCGCGCTCATCTTCGGTGGTCAAGAGCGGCGTCTTGCCGATTTCCTTCAAATACATCTGCACGGCATCCGGAAGTTCGCCGGAAAAACTTGTCGCCTCCTCAAGCTCCTTGATGCTCACTTCTTCTTTCGGCAATTCAATGAGCTGACTTGTTTCCACCACCTTCATGCCGGCCTTATCCAGCCGGTCATACACTTCTTCTAAAAATGTAACCTCTTCCTCAATATGCGGAAAATACGAAAGCACTTCGGAATCCGTTACAAATCCCCTGCCGCGGCCGCGCTCAATCAGTTCATCAAGATGCTTTTCGTTGATCGCATGCTTGGTCTCGGCTTTAGTCAACTTCTTTGCGGGCTTTGCGAATTTTTTTGCGGGCGAAACATGGGCTTTGCCGTGCTTTGTGGCGCGCTTTTTTGAAACGTGTTTTTTTGCTTTCTTTACCACGTGGCGCCGTACCGTCTTTTTTACGGCTTTACGATGAGAGGACTTTTTGTGTTTACGGGGCTTCATAAATAGAGGCACGGAACTTATCTCAAACATAGCTCCCGCCGCGATGCTTGCCAATTGCGCTCTATACTAGGAGCAGCTTCCGAAGGTGTATCCTCTGCGATACTCCGAGGAAATTGCGACGCCGTAGAGAGCGCAATTGGCTGCATCCCTCCGGGTTCGTGCGATTTGCTCATCCCGCTGCGTTACGCCTCGGTCGCTGTAGCGCTGGGGCTACAGCTTGTCGGCCAAGCCTTGCGGGAGTGAGCAAATCGCGACGAACGCGGCTGGGGGATATGTTTGAGATAGGTTCTTGCTAGATAGTATGCAGGTCTTTTGCGACGCTGTCAATTTCCTTTAAGGCGGCAGCCACACATGCCTCATCACCGCTCGCCTCACACCTTGCAATCACTTGCTTTAACTCTGTCTGCCGTTTCTTCAACGCCTCCATATGCAACTCGCGCATCAGGCGCTTCAGCTCTTCTTCCGGCGCGATGTTCTCGCCCACAAACAACCCCGAGCGCAAGCTGATAAGATCGGCACGCGCCTGGAGCTCCGGCGACACCGTTCCTATCCCCTCATCAGTCATCGCGTGAAGCAGCTCCACGTCAGTAGGCGCAAAATCTTTCTCCGCCGCGAGCACTTTCGCGCGAAGTGCCGGGTACGCGCACACCAAACTCAACATCCGCTCCCCGACAAGCTCGCTGCGCGTTTGCGGATCCTGCCGCTCGGCCCCGCTTTGCGGGGCCTCGGGCGCTTGCAACTCATCGTTTTTCGCCTTTTGCACTACTTGCTCAGGAACCTTTAGCGCGTCCATTTCTTCGGTTAACGCCCGCTCGGTCAACCCCGAGAGAACACCGAGCTCGCGGACCCAATGCAGGCGCTCAATCGGACTCGCAATCTGTTTGATTTTCCCCAACACTACCCGCACGCTCTTTTTTTGATCAGCAACCGGGGCGCCCGGATGCACGTAGCGGTCAAAATAGTAGCGCATCGCCGGCAATGCCTTTGTAACAAACTCCGCCATTTTTCCCGGCGCTCCCTGCACTACTTCCGCCGGGTCTTTATATCCTTTAATGGTGAGAATTTTGACGTTAAAGTCCGCCGACTGGGCAAGGTCAATGCTTCGCTCCGCGGCGGCAAGCCCCGCGTCGTCGGCGTCAAAGCTCAACACCAGCGTTTCAGCGATGCGGCGAAGCGCAATCAGGTGTTCCATCGTAAGGGCGGTGCCGGATGAGGCAATCACGTTTTTAATGCCATCCTGCCACAGCATCAGAAAATCCATCTGCCCCTCAACAACAATCGCGGTTTTGGTGTCACGGATCGCGGATTTTGATTTATGAAAACCGTAGAGTATTTTTGATTTATTAAAAATCGGCGTTTCCGGACTGTTCACGTATTTTGCCGCCTCAAAGCCGGTCTGCGCGATTTCGGACGGCAGTACCCTACCTGTAAATCCCACGACTTTTCCGAAATTATTGTACAACGGAAACATCACACGCCCGCGGAAACGGTCCCAGTAGGTACCTCGCTCGCTTTTAATAACAAGTCCAGCGCGCTCAATTTCCGGAACCGCGTACCGCGCGCCGGTCAATGCGCGGAATAACCCGTCGGAGATTGCCGGCGCAAGCCCGATTTCAAATTCGCGGATCGTCTCCGCGGTGAGGCCGCGCTTCACTAAATACTCCCGAGCAATTCCTTGGTGCGCCGAGGGCACGGCAGCCACGAGCTGTGCCACAAAAAAATCTTTCGCGGCGCGGTTGGCATCATAAAGTTCGCGGTACGCACCGCCTTGAGCAGCCCCCGCCGCAACCGTTACGCCGGCCTTCTCCGCCAAAAGCTTCATCGCTTCAAAGAACTCAATATTCTCGTACTTCATCACGAACTTGAACATATCGCCGCCCTCGCCACATCCGAAACAATGCCATGACCCGCGGTCCGGAGAAACCATAAACGACGGCGACTTTTCCTTATGAAACGGGCAAAGCGCCTTCAGATTTTTACCCGCGGGAATAAGCTTGATGTAAGCGCGTAAGACCTCGGCGATATCAAGGCGGCTTTTGATTTCTTGGACGTTATCGGACATTGAATAGCGTTTAGTGGTTAGGGTACAGCGATTAGGAGCACAAATTCACTCTCATTGTAATATAATTTTTGCAGTTTTTCAATGACAAAAAGAAACAGGCCCGATGCGGAATATCCGCACCGGGCCCGATCGCTTCATTTCACTTCCTCCGCGCGTAGAGCCGAATATCCAACGGCACCATCGCGAAGCCGCGCTTTCCTATGGAGTAGTTGACGTCTTGCTTCACGACGACGATGGCATCCTCCGGCGACCGAAGCTCGGGATCCATCGTGTCGCCGGGGATCACGACATTGACGTTGTACCGACGCCTCAGCTCCGAAAGAACCTCCGCATCAGTCGCCGCGCAACATGACGCAAGAACCTTCTCCCGCTCCGCGTCTTTGAGTTTCACGACGACCTCATGAACGGTGAAGTCCCGTAGTTGCAGTTCTGCCCAATCCTCGACATTGAACAAGGAACCGATAACGTAGATCATCCGGTCATCTCTCCTTTCGTCGCTTCCGGTCTTACCTGCTAATCCGCGTGTGGATGAACTCCGCCGCACGAAACGCGTTCTTGCCGTCGTTCGGGTAGTGCCGTTTCTGCGCAGCGCGGAGGTCTAGTTGATCCGCGAAGCTCATTCGCAAAAGTCCGCCAAGCTCCTGCACGCTCTCCGCTTTCACCGTACAGCCGAGGGTCACGAGTGGAAATTCGTTCAAAACCCCACCGAACCCGCGCGCCTTGCTCATGAAGGCAGCGCGGACTTCCGGAGTCCAGAGTGTGATGTTTTGCTTCAGAAGCGCCGCGGCTTCCAGGAGACACGTGGAGTACGCAGAAATTGTGACATCCGCCGCCGCGATGAGCGAAGGAGTGCTCCATCCTTCGTGGTTTGTTGTGATGACTTTGCTTTTCCGATCGGACAGGAGACGCGCCACCGCCATACCCCACACCGGAAGCTCGTTGGGTTCCTCCTCGATCATCCGCGGATGCGGACGAACGATGAGATTCACCCTCCGCCCCGTTGTTTCGATGGCCTTCACGAGTTCCATGAGGCATTGGCCGTTGAGGGTTGAGCCGGCGTAGAAGACCGTTGGAACGAATCCGAGCTGGAAATGTGTGTTGAACCGTTCCGCTTCCGCGAGGATGGCACCCGGATCCGCATACTTGTCCAACGCCGGATAGCCCGTCACGCCGATGCGTTCCGGATTGAATTCCGGCCACGCTTTGCGGACGGTTTCCGCGCCGATGGTGTCGCCGACGATGATGTAGGATGGCCGATATTCTGGGTCCGCCCAATCGTTTATGAGGCACCCGCCCCAGTAATCCTGGAGAGCGAATGTCACACACGATGACGGAAGCAAGGGAATGAGGTCCCGTCCCACGCCACCACCCGTGGACGTGTCCGTCACAACCGCGTCGGGAAGCGTGAACTGCTCAAGCAACCCCTCGGCCGAACTCGCCTTGACAAACGCCATGTCTGCCTTCACGAGCTCGGCGATTCCCTTGCAGTCCCTGCCCGGAACACCGTCGCAGTTCGTATTCGCGATCACCGTAACCACGTGTCCCATCTTGCGGAGCTCACACACGACCGGGATCGCCCCATTCGTGCCTCCGGTGTCTTTCACCACAAACCAGATGATGGCCAAACGCCACCTCCTTTCGTACTACAGCTAACGTTAAGGACTGCAAACAGTATAATACGTCGCGGGAATAAAGTCAAACTTTTTACGCGCGTTCGTCGGGCCGCAGGGAATCTCACGTCGCGCTTGCGCGCTCCTGGGAACCCAGCGGTTTGGACCCTATCGCAATTCTTATCTCTGGCGCGAAGCCGCAAATTGCTCGTGCAGCGCAAGGCGCGAGGAGCGCAATGTATCCCCTGGGATACATAAGCAACAAGCAACGCCGCGATGCGCGGCAAGATGCAGCTTCCCGTAGGGTTGCGCACCACGCGCGCGACTCACGGCGTCGCTCCTCCTCGGCGTATTCACATGAATACAACCTCGTCGTCGCTTCTTGTGCTCACGTGCGTGGAGCGCAACGCGCCGAGAGCAAGAATTGCGATAGGGTCCACTTCCGCCACGGGAAAACTCCCGTTTTCCCGACCCCTTTCCCGTTCGCTTCCGCATCCCTCCATTCTGTCGGGCCGCAGGGAATCGAACCCTGTCTACAAGACCCCCAGCCTTGTGTACTGCCGTTATACCACGGCCCGCCTTCGCCAGCCATAGCTGGCTTCGGCGGGTGAAACCCGCTAAGACAGCGACGGTTGGATTTATCTCCTTTACACTACTCGTATACAGTGTATACGTTCTCTTAAAATTACAAAAGGGCTCTTGCGAACCCTCGAATGTCCTCATTATTCAGCTTTTATTACTTCGCCGCAACAACAGCCACAGGCGCTGCAACTTTCGCTTTCGTGTTCTTTGCCATCGTGCGGATGCATGACGTGCACGCCAAAACACGCAACCCTTCGGTATTACGGGTTTGCTGCAAATTCGGATGCTTTCTTGTTTTGTTGGTCGGGTTGTAGTGACCGCGCAAGAGGACTCTCGTGCCTCCCATCCGCGACCCCTTCCCGCACATTTCACACTGTCTCATATGTTAGTAATGAATATATAGGAGAACCGAACAAGTGTCAAATCCGCTCTTTTTATTGCGATTGACCGGTTTCCGGCACGGCGCTCCGCGGGCGAGGCAGCATTGCCTTCGCGGCGTATGCACTCCCGACGCCGATCGCTGCTCCGAAGAGGACATCCAGTGGGTAATGCACGCCCGCAATCACCCGCGCGATTGCCATGAGAATCGTTGTCGCAAGCAGTACATGCCCCCAACCGCGGTGTTTGCCCAACAAGTAGTAGGCAGCGACAAATGCAAAAAAGAACGTCGCGTGACCGGAGGGAAACGCCGGCTCGGCCGGATTTTTAGCAATAAGCGTCACAACATCCGTTAATGCGACAAATGGACGCGGGCGGTTATAAAAAAACCGTATGATTTCCGTCACGAGTCCGCGCGCGAAGAGCAGCGAAAGCGCTACGACGGCAACGTCATACGCGCGCTTTCTCCAGTCGCGCTCACATAGCACCATTGCCCCGATAGTTAACGCGACGAGATAGGGCGCGTATGTGGCAAAAAATACGACGATGAAGTCAAGAAGCTTGCTCGCTCCGGCGAGAGAGTTCAAGAAGCGGAAAAGAGTGAGGTCAAGGGGCATGGCAACATTTGACATTTGACCATTGACATTTGACCGGGCGAGCGCGGCCGCCGTTCTGTCAATTGTCACATGTCAATTGTTATCTCCTAACAAACGGCAGCAGCGCCAAAATGCGCGCGCGTTTGATGGCGTTGGAAAGCTGACGCTGATGTTTCGCGCAGGTGCGCGTGTAGCGCGGGTCAATCACCTTTGCCTGACCGGACGTAAAACGGCGCAAGAGCGTCGCGTCTTTGTAATCAATCTCTTCGTAGTTTTGCGAGCAGAAAAAACAGTTATTCATGTGAGTGTTCGCTAATAATGCGAATGGGGGCAAATAATGCTAATAACTTTTTGTGGCGACGAATGCGATTCGCGTTATTTTGAAGCAGATTCGCATTATTCGTGATTACTCCTAAAAGGGTAGGTCCTCCGCCTTTACCTCATCCTCGACCTCAATCACGGGAAGTTCTGGGGCAGGAGCAACTTGCGCCGATGCCTCCATCGCCGGAGCGCTTGCGCGCGGCGCGCCACCGGACATTCCGCCGGCACGAGGACCGAACTGGATCCGCTCGGCGACAATTTCTGTGGTTTTGCGCTTCACCCCGGTTTTGTCGTCCCAGCTCCGCGTTTGCAACCGCCCCTCAACGAGCACCAAAGCGCCCTTGGTCAAGAACTTGCTTGCGGTCTCGGCCTGCTTCCCCCACACCACAATATTATGAAACTCAACCGCCTCTTGCTTCGCGCCCGCCTTGTCGGTCCACACGCTGTTGGTCGCAACGGAAAATGTGGCGACCGGCTGCCCCGAGGTCGTAGACCGGAGCTGTGGATCGGCGGTTAATCTGCCGGCGATGAGTGCTTTATTTAAATTCATAGGAGTGTTCGCTAATAATGCGAATGGGGGCAAATAACGCTAATATGTCCCCGAGTTTATTCGCATTATGTTGAAATCAATTTGCATTATTCGCGATTACTTTAGTATCTCTTCCAGCTTCTTCTCCAATAACTCATTACTCAACACCTCCGGCACGGGTGCCATGGGCATCTTCGGAGCTTCAACTGGTTTTTCCTGAGTCTTCGCTTCGCTCGGTTTTGTGGTCGCTCCATGTTCTCGCATCGGCGGACGGCTCTCCCGCACCGTTACCTTGACCGGTGGCGTCACAATCAAGAAACGCAGTACGCTTTTCTCAACCGCCAACTCATCGTGCAGCTGTTTCACGTTCGCCGGCAACGCCGAAAACCACACATAACCAAAAAAACCGGTGGTATGCTTTTTTATCTGGTACGCGAGCTTCAATGCCGCCAAGGGTCCCCTTCCTGTTATGGCGCCGCCGTGCTTCGCGATAAGCTGATCCACCGCGGGCGCCGCGTCTTCCCCGGCCGCAACGAATGCAAGCTCATATTCCTTTCTATCTTCCATATCTTCCATGTTTATAATAATTTAGCAGAAGCACGCCGCTTCGTCAATACATGACGCGGATGCGCACCGCAAACCCAGATCTATCTCGTACACAGCCCTATTTTGCCGCGTTCTTGCTTTCAATATACTTCACGACAGCGCTGTCGTCTTTCAATTCCGACATCCAAAGCACATTGTCGCGATTGAGGCGCATCACATCTTTCGGACCCCAAAACGCATCCCCAAATTTCGCAAGCGTAAACGGCGTTTGCGTGTTGCCTTCATTCTTCTGCAATGCGTACACATTCACCAGCGCCAACTCCGGAAAACGGTGCAATGTGCCGAAATACATCTCGCCACCGTTCATTAACACAGCATAATACGACCCGCCGCCTGTGTTTTTCTGAATAAGCAATCCGACGCCGACCAAAATCAACAGCGCGACGACTCCCAGCAATGCTTTGTTGAGCGTGCTCATAGTTTTATATTTTTACCATAACCGACGGTCTTCTTTTTTGCAATACTACATACAAATGGCGTAGGCCATCGTATAACCACACCAACTGCTACTATTGCTAAACACAACACAAACACATCCGCTATCTATAACCTATAACAATACGTAAACAGTGTACCACCGCGATTGCCAGCATCTCCAAAAGCGCAGGAAAGCGGTAGGGCGGTGAAGCCCGATGGACAGCCGTACCCCTCCGGATCCGGATTTGGAAACGGATTCGGGACGCCACTGGCCACCCCACCATTACAATCTACTCCGTTAAAATACTGTGAATACATACCCCCGAAATTGCCCTGCAATGCAGCTGGTGCTTGACTTTCCCAGCTTGTTCCGTTTGATGTCAGCACGCTTCCTGAAGGCCCTGGGGCAATAGATAGTACCTGTCCTGTACCATTACCCATCAACACGCTACCTAGAGGAAGCGCGGTAAGGCCGGTGCCGCCCTGTGTTGTCGAAAGCGGAATATTGAGTCCGGTGATGCGTGTGATGTCACTGTTTGCGCCGGACGCCGCCGCGCCAAGATTTGCGCGAGCAGTTGCCGCAGTTGAAGCGCCGGTGCCGCCATTTGCCACAGCGAGTGTGCCGCCTAAGGTGAGCGTTCCGGAAGTAGTAATCGGGCCGCCGGTTAATGTTAAGCCAGTTGTTCCTCCGGAACCGCTGACGCTCGTAACAACCCCGGTAACTCCAGAAATACTTCCGCCGGTTATTGAAACCGCATTACTATTTTGTGTCGCCATAGTTCCCAAACCAAGATTGGTTCGGGCAGCTGCGATAGTGTCGGCGCCGGTGCCGCCATTCGCCACCGTGACAGTACCCAAAACAATATTCGGTGTAGCACCGCCGCTTGAATAAAGCGGGACGGAAGCGGTCACTGAAGTGACTCTGCTTGCGGGCGCTTGGCTCACCCACGCAGCACCATTTGACGTTAATACATTACCCGACGTTCCCGGCGACGAAAGACCTGTACCTCCTTGCGCTACGCTTAAGTCGGTTGTTAAGCCGGTAAGCGATGTGATGTCACTGTTTGCGCCG